>PSRF01000267.1 GCA_003175865.1 Blastocatellia bacterium | reverse complement strand
TTTCTTCTCATGATTGTTCTCGAAACAGATCGCCTCGTGCTGCGTCACCTGGATCCGGACAAAGACCTTGAGTTTGTCGTCCGCTTGTTGAATGAACCTTCGTTTCTGCGATACATCGGTGACAAGGGTGTACGCACACTCGACGACGCGCGTCAGTATCTTCTAACTGGGCCAGTCGCGAGTTATGAAAAGAATAGTTACGGGCTGTACCTGATGCAGTTGAAACACTCGTTGATGCCTGTCGGAATCTGTGGTCTGGTAAAACGCGATTACTTACCTGACCCCGATATCGGGTTTGCACTGCTGCCTCAGTTTTGGAAGCATGGATACGCGCTTGAGGCAGCAACGGGCGTAATGCGATATGCGACCGAAACATTGAAAATCAATCGTGTGGTAGCTATTACGGAACCGACGAACGAGACATCAGCCCGGTTACTCGAAAAGCTGGGATTGAGATTTGAGCGAATGCTTGATGAGACTAACGGGCCAGTGAAATTGTTCACGCCCATCCAAAATATGTCCGATAAGCTTTAGCTTGTCGTTGAGATTGAACTCACAAAACCTCAGTTGGATATTGCTGGAGTTGACGACAAAGTAAAGCTTATCGGACATCAAATCAGAGGAGTCACACTGATGCGGCTTAATAGAATTCATCAGCTTGCCGTGTACGCGCGAGAGCTCGATGATGCAATCGAATTCTATCGCGACAAGCTCGGGGCCACGTTTATCGCTAAGTTTGATCCACCCGGCCTTGCATTCTTCGATTTCTCTGGCACCCGTCTCTTACTTGAAAAGACCGGTCCAAAAGTGACGCTCTATTTCCGTGTCGATGATATCGAAGCCGCTCACGCTGAATTGCTGGAACGTGGCGTGAAGTTTATTCAGGGGCCACATCTCATCTTTCGCGATGAGACAGGCACATTCGGCGACGCAGGAGAGGAAGAGTGGATGGCCTTCTTCCAGGATCCTTCTGAGAACACGCTTGCGCTGGCAACAAGGAAGAAGGCATAGCGATTGCCGATTGCCGATCGTCATTGAGCGCCTATGTAGTACATCGGAACTTTTTCAGACATGAAAAAAACATCCAAACCAACTCACCAACCAGCACCGAAGCCTGCGTCAGCGGAAAAACACGTTGAGCGAGTGAGAAAGATCTGCCTCTCGTTGCCGGAAACGTGGGAAAAACTATCTCATGGTGAACCAACGTTCTTTGTGAAGAAGCGTGTCTTCGCGATGTGCTCTATCAATCATCATAATGACGGGCACATCGCGGTCACTGTTCCCGCTGCGATTGGAGTGCAGGCAGCACTAATCGAAGCGAATTCGAAGAAGTTTTATCGGCCACCGTATGTCGGGCCAGCTGGTTGGGTGGGAATTGAACTCCCAAGAGTGTCTGACAAAGAGCTGCGGGCGCATATCGTTGAGGCGTGGAAACTCATCGCACCCGAGAAGCTACACACTCAGTTAAAATGATGCTTCGTTAATAGGTCGAGTAGCCCCAATGGCCAAATACGTCGCCTTTCTTCGCGCAATCAACGTCGGTGGTCACGTGGTCAAGATGGACCAACTGCGCGCATTATTTGAACAGCTAAAATTCGCCAACGTGGAAACATTCATCAACAGCGGTAACGTGATCTTCGACACCAAGACCCCAAATATCGAGAGCCTGGAACGCAAAATCGAAAAACATCTCAAGCAATCACTCGGCTATGAGGTCGTGACGTTTGTACGGTCAATACCTGAACTAACCGAAATTGCTGCTCATAAGGCGTTCAGCGAAAAGGAACTGAACACAGACGGTAATACTCTGTTCATCGTCTTTGTTGGAACTTCACCGAACAAACAAGTCAAAGAGAGAATGGCCTCGCTTGTTTCGGCGATAGACGATTTTCACTTGAATGGACGCGAGGTCTATTGGCTTTATCGTAGGAAGAACGGAGAGTCGAAATTCTACGGAGCGCTGCTGGAAAAGAGCCTGGGCATGAAAGCCACTGTCAGAAATGTGAACACGGTTCAGAGAATCGTAGCGAAGTATTCATGACAAACTTCCGCTAACACCGCTCCACACCATGTTGTGAAACAACTCATCCATCTTCTCTGCTGGCTCCTTCATTCCGTGATTGATCCACCAGGTCAACAGCGACAACAACGAACCTGCATGTGCAAAAGCAATTGCAGCACGATCACCGACTGAGATCGACTGGGCGCGCGGCAATTCTGACAGTCTTCGTTCAATGCCGCGTGCAAAATGACCTCGCGCCAATTCCAAGTTCTCATGCACTTTTCCAGAGGTGACCAGTGCCGCAAAAAAATCGCGCATTTCACCAACATGACTGAAGAACTCTTTAACGGGAAAAACACGATCGGACTTATCACCATGTACTGACAGCGCCATCGCAAGTGATTCAAAGAACTCCTCTGCATCACTCATCAAAAGATCATCTTTGTCGCTGTAATGCGAATAGAACGTGGAACGACCCACGCCCGCGCGATCCAGTACTTCCTGAATAGTGATGTCGTCGAACGGTTTTTCCAACATTAGCTCGACGAGTGCATTACCCAGCGCATCGCGTGTGCGACGCACTCTCGCATCCATTTTGCGAGTCGCAAATAAATGTCTCATCGTGGCGTGCTTTTCGTTTCGGGACATTTGATACCTCCGTGTTCAGGAACACAGAACTTAGCGATCCGCCGACTGGACACTCACGTATGTCGAATCTAGATTTCGCGACTGACGCATTCGAGCAACCTGTAAGAGAACCGGGAGCGTTAGCGACCGGATGCAATCGTAACTTAGCCCATTGTTGAGTGTGGCATCCGCAAGCTACTGCTCGCGGTTCCCTAACAATAGGCGTCGAAAATGTTCACATCGCATAGTAGATCCCAAGACGGATTAGAGCATCAATTCACATGATCTCATTACAACACATCACCAAAACATACGTGACACCTGCCGGCCAATTTTTTGCTCTCCGGAACGTCAATCTCGACATCAAGGCTGGGGAGTTCGTCGGTCTTGTCGGCAAATCAGGCAGTGGCAAATCCACCTTGCTGAACATCGTCGGCGGCATCGATCAGCCATCTTCAGGTGTCGTCGTTGTCAACGGAAGTGCGATTCAAGATCTATCTCAAACTAAATTGGCTGAGTGGCGCGGCCTTACGGTCGGCTTTGTATTTCAGTTCTTTCAGCTGCTGCCGACATTGACCGCCGCGGAAAACGTCATGCTGCCTATGGATTTCTGCCGGCCTTACCCTGGCAGTGCGCGACGCAAACGCGCAATGGACTTACTCGACCAGGTAGGAGTCGCAACTCAAGCTGACAAATTACCCACAATGCTCTCGGGAGGTGAACAACAGCGAGTTGCTATCGCCCGTGCACTGGCGAACGATCCACCCATCGTTGTTGCTGATGAACCCACCGGAAATCTCGACTCGATCACTGCCAGTGCGATTCTCAACTTACTAGTACACCTGAAGACGTCAGGAAAGACTGTCTTGATCGCAACACACGAAACAAGCATCGCTCGGATTGCCGATAGGACCATCGAGATTGCGGACGGTGCGCTACTCGACGCAAGCAACATTCTGACAATGGAGACTGTATGACGACGCTGTGGCGCAAGGCTATTCGAGATATTTCGGAGGACGCAACGCGTACAGCCCTGGTTGTACTGTCGATCGCTCTCGGCGTAGCTTCATTTTCTTCTGTCATGTCCTCTTATGCGATCCTCACGCGTGAATTGGACCGCGGCTACCTTGCTACAAATCCAGCGTCCGCCGTCTTTCGTACGGATCCGATCGACGACGATGTCGTCAACGCTGTGCTCGCGAATCCTGCCGTCAGCGACGCCGAACCACGTCGTGTTGTTGGTGGTCAGATTAAGACCGGACCAATGCAATGGCGCTCGCTTTTGTTATTTGTCGTGAAGGATTACGGAAATATCCGCGTCAGCAAACTCGAGCCTCAAGCAGGGGCATGGCCGCCCGCTCCCGGTGAAATACTCATTGAACGTGACGCTTTGCAAGTGGCCCGTGCTCGAATCGGCGACACGGTTGTTGTCAAAACTCTCAATGGAAGGGAGCATTCTCTTCATGTAACTGGCAGCGTTCACGACGTGGGCCAGGCACAAGCGCGCATGGAGAACATGGTCTACGGTTACATTACGCTCCCAACCCTCACCGAACTCGGCGAAACACCCTACCTTGATCAGCTAAACATTCTTGTCGCGCAGAAGCGATTTGACGAAAAGCACATTCGCGACGTAACTGCACAAGTGCGCGGAATGATTGAGCGTAACGGACACGAGGTGCGACGAGTTGATATTCCTAAACCCGGAAAACATCCACATTCTGACTTGATGGGTGTGTTGTTGCTTGCGATGTCGAGCTTCGGTCTGTTTGTCCTGTTCCTCAGTGGAATTCTCATCGTCAACTTGTTGACTGCGACGATGGCGGCTCAGGTCCGGCAAGTCGGAATGATGAAAGCCGTCGGTGGAACAAGATTGCAGATTTGCAGAGTCTACCTTGCACAGGCTTTGTTGCTCGGTGTCGTCGCAACACTTATAGCGGTTCCACTGGGAATACTCGGTAGTCGTTTGCTCTGTCGTTACATGGCAGTGTTTCTAAACTTCGACATTAATAGCTTCGCGGTTCCCGTCTGGGTTTATCTGCTCGTCGTATTCATCGGCATTGTCTCGCCGTTACTCGCCGCACTGTATCCAATTTGGAGAGGGACAGGGATCTCAGTCCGCGAAGCGTTGTCAGACTTTGGTGTGTCGCAAGTTGCGTTCGGCTCGACCGCGCTAGATCGTTTTGTTTCCAGGATGAGCGGTGGCTCTAGGGTCTTGCTCCTCGCAATCAGAAACAGTTTTAGGAGACGAGCACGGCTTGTCTTGACTCTGTTGACGCTTGCGGCCGGAGGTTTGTTTTTCATGTCGGCGCTCAATATCCGTGCGTCGATGATCAATACGTTGGATCAACTGTTTGGTAACAGGAATTTTGATCTCACGGTAGGTTTCAGTAGTCCCCAGCCGATTGCGAAGCTTCAAAACGCAATTAACAAGACGCCCGGAGTGGTCCAATGGGAAGGTTGGTTTACGACCGAAGGCGCAATACTCGCTGGGGCGTCGATTGAAACCGACGCTACCCAGCAACATGACGGTGGACTTCATGGGGAAGGAGTTGACAGCGATCGCTTTCCAGTAATTGCGCTGCCGCCCGCATCCGGGTTGTTGCGCATTGAGATTATCCAGGGGCGCGGTTTATCAGCAAACGACGTAGACAGCATCGTGGTTAACAATGCGTTGGCAGCAAGATATCCACAGCTCAAAGTTGGAAATACCGTTTCGCTACGGATTGGTCCAACGGAAAGTCCGTGGCATGTGGTGGGAATCGCACGTGAAGCTCTTTCGCCCGGTGTTGCGTATGTGCCGATAAATCTTTTCGCACAACGCGATCCAGATATGGTCAACAGTCTCCGTCTCAAACTTGAGAAGAGTGACGCCGATTCAGTTGATATTGTGAAGGCAAATTTGGACAAGAACCTCGAGAGCGAGGGCTTGCGTGCTCGCGGAGGCGCCAGCAAAGCTGACAGCAGATATGGCTTCGATCAACACATGGTCATGATCTATCTGTTTCTCATTATCACTTCTGTGATTGTTGCTGGTGTGGGTATCTTCGGCTTGATGACAACTATGAGTCTTAACATCCTCGAACGTCGACGTGAACTTGCCGTGATGCGCGCAATTGGGGCGACCCCGAAGACCGTCACAATGATTGTGGTCAGCGAAGGACTTGTAATCGGATTATTGAGTTGGACCATTGCCGCGATCGTTGCGTGGCCACTCAGCAAACTTATAGGCAACGCTCTTGTTGGGGTGCTTTTCACAGCGGGCCTGAACTTCAAATTTGAGTGGTGGGGATTGTTGGTTTGGCTGGCGGTGTCAATCGGGGCAAGTGCCACGGCCACTTTGATCCCGGCATGGAAGACCTCGCGACTCACGATCCGCGAAGGCTTGGCGTACGAGTGAAAGGATTGCCGATTGCCAATTGGCGATTTGCATCCCATTCCACGACGTAGTTGCTGCCGCACGATGCTTCAGTGGCGTGCGTCAAAGCCAAATACGACTGCCTTGTGCAATGGTGCCTCATGTTCGTTGCTATCGAATGAACGCAACTTGCAAGAGATGGATGCCACGGCTTGTCCGGTGGAGTTTCACATTCAGTGCAACAGAAGAGACTCTTGATTCAGACGTACTACTCGTTTAACCAAACCTGTCTCTAGCTCAGCAGTAACGTGTCACCGGACAAGCCGGTGGAAACCAGTCAGATCAAAATTGTTAGGTAGCGGCAAACATAAACGACCACTGCACAAGGCAGTGGCATCTCGTAACAGAGATATTCAGTACCGTCGCTTGACCCTCGGCCGTGAGGCGGGCAAGATCATCCGCGATGTTTTGCCAGGTTCTTGCCAGAAGTCCCCAATCAATTAGGCTAGTCCTTCTCTTACCAGCGGCGCTTGCATTCCTGTTGGCGGCTGGCGTTTCCAATGCGCAGAGTTATCAACGCGAGCTCGAAACCGGAGAAAAGGTCTCTGTTGCAATTCAAAACCGGAACGGTCGCGTAACTGTAATTGCGTCGGAGGACCAGCAGAAAAAGATCACTATCGATGCGCACTCTGATGGACTGCCGGTTGAAGATGCCGATGTCACAACAGATGTAAAAGGTTCGCGAGTTCAAATCGACGTTCGCGCGCGACGGGAAAAAGATCGTATCGATTTAACCGTTCGTATCCCCGTACGTTCGAGAGTCGAAGTTGAAAGTGAATTTGGTTTGGTTGATGTCGTAGGCAACGTCGAACTGGCTACTGTCAAAACAAACACAGGCACAATTCATGCTGACGTCCCCCTCGACGCGCTGAAGTTCGACTTTGTATGGGAAGCGAGCAAACCTCGCTTCATGAGCGATGTCGAACTACCTGCAATCAAAGAGAGGGCAGGGGGCCAGTTCAAGCTTTCAGGAAAGTTGGGAGATAAGAAGGCTGCGAAAGACGATCGCGTCGCTCTTAATTTTTTGACGCAGCGTGGCGTGGTTCTGCTGAACGTAGATCCTTCGATGGCGCCGGCGGATTTACGTGAGCGTCCACTGACTGAAGCGGCCAAAGCAATCGTGCGAAGCGGCGACATTGAGTTGACGGACGCAATTCGCAAGGTCTCACCAAAGATGTTTGGAGACTACGCTAAAACCCTACCGCCGCTCGAGAGAGAGCCAACTCTGCGCAACCGCTCAGCACCTGGACAGATTGTTAGCGCAGTAGCGCCTCAACTGAAACGCTTCAACGCGAGCGTCACGGATCGCAACGGTAGAGCAATTGGCGGTATGCGTGCGACGGACTTCACTGTGTTTGAAAACGGCGTCGAGCGACACGTCACAAATGTCATACCTACCAACGAGCCTTTCAATCTTGTGCTGCTGTTGGATGTTTCCGGTAGTGTCGAGGAACGAATGGATTTCATCCGTAAAGCGGCGCGTGACTTTCTACGAACAGCAAGTCCGCAGGATCGCATCGCTATCATTAGTTTCAGAGACGACATCCAGGTCATTTCAAACTTCAGCACAGATCGACAACTTCTCTCTCGGAAGCTCGATGACATCGATGCCGGCGGCGCCACCGCTTTATATGATGCGCTTGGCTACGTGTTGGCGGAAATGATCAAACAAATGCACGGTGAGCGCACGGCAGTCGTCGTGATGTCGGATGGTGACGATAACAAATCATTCCTTCCTTTTCCCGCAATACTAGAAGCGTTGCGAGAATCGGGCGCACTGATCTATCCGCTGTACGTCCCGTCTGGATTGATACCTGAAGGAAGTGTGCCTCGTCCGGAAGTTACTATCGATCCTATGCGGACCCGCTATCTAACGTTGACAACACGGGCAGACGAAGAGGGACGAAAACTCGCGGCTGCATCAGG
Source organism: Blastocatellia bacterium (assembly GCA_003175865.1). Classification (GTDB taxonomy): domain Bacteria; phylum Acidobacteriota; class Blastocatellia; order Pyrinomonadales; family Pyrinomonadaceae; genus PSRF01. The sequence continues at coordinate 3,500 of PSRF01000267.1, read as the reverse complement.
CGGAATGTATTACCCAATTCGCCGGATTGAAGATCTGCAAAAGGCGTATGACGATGTCGTGTTGCAACTGCGCACTGCCTACACAATCACGTACGCTTCAAACTCCACTTCATCGAGCGCACCGCATCTTTCGGTGCGCACCAACCGCGATGGAGCGTCGGTCAGACTGAGTCCGGTCGTGGGAATCAATACGCCGTGAAGAGATTGCTAATTGTCGATTGCTGATTGCTGATTTGGTTTTGTCCGTGGTCAGTTGTCTGTAGGATTTATAAGTCCAGTAGATCATTTATGTCCTATTCGACCGTCTTGAGTGCGAGGACAACTGAACCCGGCAAATCAGCAATCAGCAATTGGCAATCAACAATCCCTCGGGTTGCCTTTTCACCCCTCATCCCTCATCCTTCATCCTTATCATGTCTCAACCTCTTTTCTCGGCACTTTTCGATGAAACTGAGCGGCGTCCCCTGACGGTAACGGAGCTGACTAACTCAGTCCGCACAAGTCTTGAGTCTCGCTTTGCTTCGGTTTGGGTTGAGGGCGAAATTTCGAACTTCAAAGCACACTCATCAGGTCACTGGTATTTCACGCTGAAAGACCAGAATGCACAGCTCCGTGCAAAATGCTTTCGCTCAGCAAATACACGCATCAGGTTTCGACCAACCGACGGATTGCATGTCCGTGCGCGTGGCAAGCTGACGGTTTATGCTCCGCGCGGCGAATACGAGATGATCGTTGAAGCTCTTGACCCGGTCGGTGCGGGTGCATTGCGAATCGCATTCGAGCAGTTGCGAGACCGGTTGCAGGCTGAAGGGCTCTTTGCGAAAGAACTAAAACGTCCATTGCCGGTTTTTCCGCGGCGTGTCGGTATTGTTACTTCGCCAACAGGCGCCGCCATTCGCGATATTCTGAATGTAATTTCAAGACGGACTCGCACAGTTCATGTGCTTTTTTCTCCAGCGCGTGTTCAAGGCGATTTCGCTGGTCCAGATATCGCGCGAGCGATACGACTGATCAACCAATATCACGAGCGAGCGTTGCGTGAGGGCCGCGAAAAGGATCTCGTCGATGTGCTGATTGTCGGTCGTGGCGGAGGTTCCACCGAAGATCTCTGGGCGTTCAATCAGGAAGAAGTGGCGCGCGCGATTCGTAAATCAACGATTCCCGTAATTTCAGCGGTCGGTCATGAAACAGACTTCACGATAGCAGACTTTGTTGCCGATCATCGTGCGCCGACTCCGTCCGCTGCTGCCGAAATCGTCGCGGCACGCGAAGATCAGATCTGTCAGGCTCTCGACCATCTCGGCAGACAACTCTTGCGTCTAACTCGATACAGAATTGTCGAGGCGCGTTCGCGGGTTCAGGAGCATGCGCTCTCTCGCGTTTTTGATGAAGTGAAAGCGCGTTTACGTGATGCGAGAGTGGAGACAAACTCCCGTGTTCATGAACTGCACACTCTGATGAATCTGTCGCTGCAACGAGCCAGGACACGTACCAATGCCACGACACAGATGATCTCGCCTGCTCGTCTGGAGATGCATGCAGCGACGTTGCGTTCACGTCTTGCAGCTGCATCCGATGGTTGCGCTGCTGCGATGGAGATGCAACTACAAGAGAGCCGCGAACGTCTTGGGTTGTCAGCAGCATCGCTGGACGCGCTGTCGCCACTCGGAGTGTTGCATCGTGGATATGCGATCGCACAGAGTAGTTCGGGCAAACTGTTGCGCGATTCAAAGGATGTTTCAACCGGCGATAAAGTCAGTGTTCGTCTGGCGAAAGGAAGTTTAACGACTCGCGTGGAGCAAATAACGGAATAGGTAATTTCTGATTGCTGATTGCCGATCCCCTGGTCCCCTATGCAAGATAATGACCCCATTCGCAGACGAATAGTCATCAATCTCGATTCACCTTCTTCGAAACGCGCAGGCGGAGCGAGTGGTTATGCGCTGAACGCCAAACGTTCAAGACGCTGGCCCAAAGTGCTCGCATTTTTCACGGCGTTTGTCTTCGTCCTGGTCCTGATAGCGATAGGTGGTTCGTACCTTTGGTGGCGTCAGTATCAAACAACCCCCGCGTATTCCGTTGCGTTGCTAATCGACGCGGCACAGCGAAATGAAGTGACAGAGTTTGATAAGTACGTCGACGATAACGAGATTGCTAAACGAATGGTTGCGAACGTCACTCAAAAAGTATCCGCGAGATACGGCGTTGCATTGAACGCATCGATCCAGCATGAGATCGACAATGTCATGCCGCGCTTATTGCCGCGCGTCAAACAAACAATTCACGATGAGGTCGCGAAAGAGATTAAGGAGTTTGCTGCGAAAACAGAGCCGAAGCCGTTTATTCTCATTGCACTCGCCGTCCCACGGTTTGTGTCAATCACAACCGACAACGACACCGCCAAGGCTTCGGCAAAACTGAATGAACGCACTATTAATTTATCGCTAAAGCGTGACAACGATCAGTGGAAGGTCGTTGAGGTCAACGACGATGTGTTGGTCCAACGGATCGTCGACAGTGTAATCAATGAATTTCCCGCAATCGGTCACGATGCTGCCGTGGATTTGATAAAAGGTCTCACTAAACCAAAACGAGGTAGATAATCACGTATGACGACTGGCGACGCTCAGAGCAGAACCTTCGAAGCCTCACTCGAGGCTCTCGAGCGGATCGTACAACAACTTGAAGATGGTGATTTGCCGCTCGAAAAGAGTCTTGAACTATTTGAGCAGGGCATAAAGCTATCACGCGAATGTCAGGAGCGACTCAGTCAGGCAGAACGCCGGATTGAGATTTTGCTGCGTGACAATCAGGGCCGACCAGTTGTAAGCCCGTTCAACGAGACAACCACAAACGAGGACGACGACGAGCGAAATGGTTTTTAAGGCGGGCACTGTCGATACTGCAGCGCTGGAAGCCTCACTGGCTGCGAATCGTGAACTGGTTGATCGTGAGTTGGATCGTCTTCTTCCTCCAACCGCAGCGCTGCCAAACAGAATTCATGAAGCAATACGGTGGAGTGTGTTTGCCGGCGGCAAGCGCTTTCGTCCTGCGTTGTTGATTGCATCAGGCCAAACTTTTGGCGCACCAATCGATTCGCTGGTTAAAACGGCATGCACATTTGAAATGATTCATACCTACTCGCTGATTCATGATGATCTGCCGTCAATGGATGACGATGACCTCCGACGCGGTAGACCAACCTGTCATGTGCGGTTTGATGAAGCAACAGCGATTCTCGCAGGTGATGCATTGCAGACCCTGGCCTTTGAAACAATCGCGAATGACGAAAATCTGAGTGGCGACACACGGGTGAAGTTGATTGCAGAACTGGGGTCTGCAGCTGGAACGCCTTCAGGCATGGTCGCTGGCCAGGCCCTCGACATTGAGGGCGAGACACGTTCGGTAACAGGTTCTGAATTGGAGGCGATTCACCGACTCAAGACTGGCGCGTTGATCATAGCCGCAGCACGATGTGGCGCCATCATCGCTCAGGCACG
>PSRF01000246.1 GCA_003175865.1 Blastocatellia bacterium | reverse complement strand
ATGTGACCAACGACCAACGCCATGAGCACAACTCCAGGACGAACCTTCACCTTTTGGTCCATTCTCAATCTCAACCTGCCAATCGGGCGAGTTGCGATCCAAGAATTCCCCGTAATTTGTAATCCAAAAGCCGGCCTGTTTGGCTTCTACCTCGAGCGCATGTGCAAGACAAAGGTCCCCAAACTTGAAATGATGACCGTAAGTTTCACCATCGGTAGCGATGTTAACTAGCGGACCTTGCTTCGCTGCCGCCTCAAATCTGTCAACCAATTCACGGCTCGACGTCAAGACACGTTCAAAAGCGATTGCCCGTGCGAGTGGTCCATTGTAGAAGAATATCGCGAGCGAACGACCAGAACCATCCGGATGCGAATAGCGATATGGCCTTGTCGTATCGACACTCGCACCAACATGCTTCCATTGACCACCTGGCGCGCGAACGTTTTTTGCTTGTTCAGGCGCGAGTATCACGTAACGCAGACCGAAATCTATGAGTGTACCCAGTGTCGCGTCATTGCAAGCGGCCTCTGGCAACCAAAGAGACTCAGGTTCACGCTTAAAGCGGTGACGAAAGTCTTCAATTCCCCAGACGATTTGAGTCAAGCGATCACGATCGTTGCTTAGAGGGAGAATCGCGTGACCGTAAGCCTGTGCAATCGCATTGCCATGTCCGTCTCTCTCTACCGCGCTTTCTCGATCGGCATCGAGGATTCTCTGGTAAGTTCTCGGTTGAGCTTTCTCAAGCCAAGACAATAACGTTGGGCCAAAATTAAAACTGATGTTTGTGTAATTGTTGACGACGTAATCAGCGACATCACCCGTAATTCTTGCGAATGCGTTCGGACCATAACTCTCGGAGTGAATTCGCTCGTTCCAATCGTGATAGGGCACTGCGGAAGGCTCGCGTTCAACTTCGCCTGTCCAGGGATTTTCTCGAGGTGGTTGGTAGAAATGTCCGTGAATGATTAAAGCGCTCATAAAACTATTTACGAATTCCGATTGTCGAGTGCCGATTCTAATTCTCAATCGGCAATTTCCTTACAACTGTTGCATATCGAACGCGAGCTTAGCTGCTCCTACGAGTCCTGCGTTATCACCACACTCCGCAGTAACAATCTTTACATTCTTACCGCGCGACGGGAAAACACGACCTTCAATTTGCTCCATCATCTCTTCTTCGAAAAGACTCCATCCGTTAGCAGCGCCGCCGCCGATTACAATAACTTCAGGACCAAGCAACGTGATGATATTTGCCAATCCGACGCCCAGATAGCGTCCCGCTCGCTTGAACACATCGATCGAGAGTTTGTCGCCTGCGATTCCCGCGTTGTAAACCTTCAATGCGGTCAACCCGTCCAGGCCCAGGGTCGAGTGAGGGTACTTGTCAAAATCCTCTTTCGCCATGCGGACTATTGCAGTCGCCGAAGCGAACACTTCAAGGCAACCATGATTACCGCACTTACAAGGAGGACCACTGAACGGTTCGACTGTCGTATGTCCAATCTCACCTGCTGACCCATCGGCACCGCGCCAAAGTTTTCCATCCAAGACAATTCCACCACCGACGCCCGTGCCCAAAGTAATGCAGATAACATTGCTATAGCCCCGTGCAGCACCGAGCCACATCTCGCCGACAGCGGCTGCGTTCGCATCGTTTTCAAGTAACACAGGCAAGTTCATCTTCTCTTGCAAGGCAGCTTTGAGTGCGAAGTTATCAAGGCACGGTAGATTTGGAGCACTTACAACTACGGTGTTCGTCTTATCGACAGTTCCCGGTACCATGATCGCAGCTGAGACAACTGTCGGTGCAGCCGATTTCAACTGAGAAGATAACTCAGCTGCGGCACTCGCTAGCGACTCAACTATGCAGTTCGCACTTTCACCGTGCGGTGTATCGCGTTTGAGCTGCGCGTGTATTCTGCCAGATTGATCGACCAGCGCAGCTCGTAGGTGTGTTCCCCCGAGATCGGCAGCAATAACAAGACTTGAGGTTGGTTCTTGACTCATTTATCCCTATGAAATAAGCACGTAAGTATCGAAAACTAACATCCACCGCTTAAGGGCGTGCGAGACCGATCAGCGGACACCAGCCAAACGATTAGTAGGAAATTAATCGGCAGGTCGTTTCAGAAAGAAAACGACAGAGCAATTCCTGCTTCTGATTTTTTCATGGATCCCCTTGTGGACAGTTGGCAGACCTACTTTTCAACTGTCCGACGCAACAATACTAAGCCGCTTCTTTCGCTGGTTCAAACTCAGTCTCTCCGACCGTGGTCCAGCCGACCCGTGACAAATTCCAAGATATCAAGACTCCAGCAATAATCGCGATGGCCAAATAGATAGCTCCTAACAGCCATTCTTTGAAGATCAACTTGCCGATTCCAAAAAGTGACCCGTAGATCAGGACGCAGCCGAGAAACCAATTGAGGAACTGCGTCGCAAGTCGTCCTTCGGAATGAACTCCCGCATAACCTGCCACCGCGGCAACTCGATTCCAACCTGGCCCTTCCGGTCTAACGCGTCGGTAAAATGCAGTCAATTTCTCCATAGGCTCTGCCGGCGTCAATAGAGTAATTGTGACCCACACGATAGTTGTGATGGCCACCGTCACAAGCATCAAGTATGCAAAGTCACGAGGCTTATCGCTGTCCCATTTCAAAACTAGCTGCAGAAACAATGAAACTATCGCTGCACAGATCATCGCCGACACCTCTGACCAGGCGTTGATTCGCCACCAGAACCAGCGCAGTAGGAGCACTGTTCCAGTTCCGGCACCAGTCACGAGTAAGAGTTTCCACGCACCGCCGATCGACTCGAGGTAAAAGGTAACGATCAACGAAACTATCATGAGAGTGACCGTTACCATTTGAGATGCGATTACATAGTGCTTGTCGGTCTTGTCGCGCGCAAAGAAACGTCTGTAGAAATCATTGATGACGTATGACGCGCCCCAATTGAGTTGTGTGCCGATTGTCGACATGTAAGCGGCGGCAAATGCAGCGAGCATGAATCCGCGTAGATAAGTCGGAAAGACATTTGGATCAAGCAAAGTCTTGATGTAGCCCGACTCCTTGTCGACGAGATTTGGATAAAGAATTAAAGACGCTAATGCGGTGAGTATCCACGGCCACGGACGGAGTGCGTAGTGAGCGATGTTGAACCAGAGTGTAGCCAGCAAACCGTGCTTCTCATTCTTTGCTGAAAAGATTCGTTGCGCCACATAACCACCACCGCCGGGCTCAGCTCCGGGATACCAACTTGCCCACCAATTAACTGCGAGGAAGACAAACAAGGTAATTGCGGGCATCCAAACCGAATCGTAATCAGGAAAGAACGCCAGGCGCGAACCAACCTGCCCTCCGGCCGCATCCATTGCATTGATCTTGGTCTTTAACGCATCGATACCTCCAACCGCGTTTACTGCAAGGATAGCAAGAATAATTACCATGGCCATCTTCAGTACGAACTGAAAAAGATCGGTAACGAGTACACCCCAGAGTCCGGATATCGCTGTGTAGAATGCAGTGAAGATGAGCATTCCAATCACGACGAAAATTGCACCACGTTTATCCAGACCGAGTGTGATCTCGATGATCTTCACCATCGCAAGATTTACCCAACCGAGAATGATGCAGTTGATTGGTAGTCCCAAATAAAGAGCGCGGAAGCCACGCAAGAACGCGGCTGGCTTGCCGGAATAACGCAGTTCAGCAAACTCAATGTCGGTCATTACGCCAGCTCGTCGCCACAAACGTGCGTAGAGGAAAACCGTCAGCATCCCGCTCATCACAAAGTTCCACCACAGCCAGTTACCGGCAATGCCGTTGCGAGCGACGAAACCGGTCACTGCCAAAGGAGTGTCGGCAGCGAATGTCGTGGCAACCATCGAGGTACCAGCAAGCCACCATGGAACATCGCGCCCGGATAAGAAGAACTCGTTCGTGCTCCCGCCGGCTCTTCGGGCGTAGTAGAGACCGATGCCAAGATTAAAAAGAAAATAAGCTGCGATGACTGACCAGTCGAGCAGTGAAAGTCTCATGTTTGTGTGGCTTTCAATTAAATTGTCGAGAGAGCTAAGAACAAGATGCCTGGACGTGCTGGCAGGAGGGCTTGCCGAAAATCAAACCTGCGCTTGGATGACACGGGCGTTAATCTCAAGGCAACTCAGGCATTCTGTCAAGTGCTGGGAGTGCAGGGGTCCGACGGCGCTTTCTGGAAATGACTATTCAAAATGTACGCTCAAAAGATACCATCGCTTCATGAGAACTCTCGCGCTCGTGTGCGGCCTCGTGCTGATCTTTGCGATTCTTTGGGACGTTTTCGAAGCAGTAATCCTTCCGAGGCGCGTGACACGTCGCCTTCGCTTAACAAATCTCTTCTACAGCGGCGGATGGGTTCCCTGGTCCAACATCGCACGTAAGATGAAGTTGGGCCGCAGGCGGGAAGCTATGCTTAGCCTGTTTGGTCCTTTGTCATTATTGATCCTCCTCGGAATCTGGGCGTTCTGTTTGATACTCGGTTACACACTTCTCTTTTGGGGAACTAACACTGTACTGAACGCTGGTGCGGAAGTCGTAAGTTTCTGGACTTATCTCTATCTCAGCGGCGTGACTTTTTTTACGCTCGGGTATGGCGATATATCTCCGACATCTCCGGTTGGCCGAGCGCTCGCAGTAATTGAAACTGCCAACGGCTTCAGTTTGTTCGCTCTAGTAATCAGCTATCTTCCAGTACTCTATCAATCATTCTCGCGCCGTGAAGCAAGCATTTCACTACTTGATGCGCGCGCCGGTTCACCATCGAGTGCGGTGGAACTCCTTCGACGACATCGAGCCGAAAATAGTTTCAACGATTTGAATCGGTTGCTAACTGAGTGGGAGCTCTGGTCAGCGGAATTGTTGGAAAGTCATCTTTCGTATCCGGTCCTTTGTTACTTTCGATCTCAGCACGACAATCAATCGTGGATACGAGCGCTGACGACGATTCTCGACACTTGCTCGCTTCTGATGTTGGGTCTCGATGATGCTCCAGGATGGCAAGCGAGGATGACTTTCGCGATAGCGCGCCATGCAGTGGTGGACATAGCACAGGTGTTGCGAACAGCCCCCAGCCCGATTCAGGAGTGCGCGGAACGTCTGTCGTCGGATGATTTGCACCGAATGCAAGAGATCCTGGCGCAAAATCGTGTAGACCTAACGATCGATGAAGCCTCCGAAAAACGGCTTGAAGAGTTCCGCAAGATGTATGAGCCGTATGTTTTTGCGTTAGCGAAGAAGTTGTTGATGCCGTTGCCACCGTGGATACTGCCAGAGGATGCAATTGATAACTGGAAGACGAGTGCATGGGGAAGGCTCCAGTGATTTTAGCTCTTAGATCTCAGATCTCAGGATCTCAGATCTCAGATCTCAGATCTCAGATCTCAGA
>PSRF01000236.1 GCA_003175865.1 Blastocatellia bacterium | reverse complement strand
GCGAGAGCTTTCAACAGGGTGCGTCGATTCACCAGCCCGCTACTATACACCTCCATTAACCCGCCATTCGGTCGAGACCTCAATTGCAGCGGACGAACAGGGTCTGCTCTCTACAGCTCGTCAACATGTTCCTTCTGCATCCCTTTTCTTGCCGGAGACTTCCGCCAACAAAATTTCTTGCTGATGTTGATTGATTTCAGTACTGATTTACGCCCGTATACATGAGCCGATCCATTACGGATGACCGAGATACCTGAAACCCTAGAGGAGGAAATATGAACAAGGCATTTTTTGTACTCATTATTCTTGCAAACCTTGCGATGGCCGCTCTTGCGCCCATTGGGACCGCCAAGCTCCTACTTCTTATCATCAGATCACTATGAGGTGTTTGAGTGTTTTTCAGGAAAAGAGTGGAAAATGATACCGCAGGACCCTGATCACAAATTCAATAAGCCCGTAGCTGACCGAGGGTTTGGGTGCGAAGTCAGAGGCCAAAAAAGGACATAGCCGTTACGATGTATGCTAAATCGAAACTGCGCGTTCTTTCTCCAATATTAAACAAGGATTGCTTTGACACTACAAGTGTGACTCTCGCCTTCTGTCAAGAGTGTCAGTAAAGAGCGTCTGAAACGAGAGTACACTGGTTCCCCAATTGCTAACACAAAAGCGGCCCAAGCGACTCTCCCAAGGGCTAGCTCACTGCCAGCCCTTGGGCCCCTTTCCTCTGGCTTTCTCTCTTTGTCTCTTAATTAAAGGCTTGACTCTGGGCCTAGAATAAAAACAGATACAAACCTCGCTCGTCATCCCAGGGATTCCATTATGCAAGGCCAAACCAATGAACGGTGGCAGGAATTGTGCCGCCGAGCAGCCGTTGAACAAGATTCCAGGAATCTTCTCCTGTTAATTGCGGGTTCAAACATCTGTCGGCCCTCCGTTCAGAGCAACCTCTAGGCATGATCTGTGACGAGCTCAATACACCATTGCCAGTCCTGGGTCCCAGGCTGTCTAGCGCGTCTCACTATCGAACTGGTTGGAGCCGTGCTATTATGCAAGCCCGCGTGGTTCAGAATGGCGTACCATCCGTAACGACATTCGCTCGAGAAAGCTCCAGCGCTGAGGATGGCCTACTGGTATTTCTATTTGGCTTGCCCCGTTCCGGGACAACCTGGGTTGGTAAGATTTTTGACAGTCACCCTAGAACCGTGTACAAGCATGAGCCGGACAGTTTCCCGCTGGAACCAACAATGCCTTGGGCGCCTGCCGTGAGTGATACCGAGGCCCTCCGTCCTGCTGCTCTTCGCTTTTTGAGTTTGTTACCGAACATAAACAGCAGCCGCGCCGCTGGCTCACTGCCCATTTTCCCAAAAGAATACCGGTCCGATTGGCAGTCTTGGATGCATTGCGTCAGTATATTGGGAACAAAGCTCATCAGCCGCGTGTTTGCCAAAGAGCTGCCGGTGCTCCCATGTTGTGATTACGATTCCGCCTTTGGTTTGCGGTTAGTGTGGAAATCTATTAACTCCCTCGGCAGGCTGGGAGTGTTCTTTCGTGTAGCAAACCATCGAAAAGCGATTGTTGTCGTCCGCCATCCCTGCGGAGTCATCGCCTCACTCAAAAGGGGCCTTTCGAGAGGCAACTTGAGGAACAATCCAAGCGAAGACTACTCACTTTTTGAGATGTTGACGAGGACCGACGTCGGGAAACGGTACGGGCTCACAGTCAGCAAGCTGCAGCGGATGCAGTCGGACGAGCGTTTAACATGGAAATGGGTTGTGGTGCACGAAAAAGCCTTCGAGGATGTTGGCGATCAGCAAGACGTCCTGTTCGTCCGCTACGAAGACATTTGTAATGATCCCGCAGTGTTGACGCTAAAGATGTTTGACTTCTGTGGACTGCCATGGAGCATGCAGACAGAGAGATTTCTCGAGACCAGCACAAAACCTTCCAGCACTCGGTTGGCGTTCCGTAAGCTGCGATCCTCGCAATTGAGCAGTGATTATTTTGCGATCCACAAGGGTCCCGTTCAATCTGCGACGAGGTGGCACAGCGAACTTCAGCCCGATGAAATCAGGCGAATCTGCGACGTCCTGAACTGCAGTTCCCTAGCCCGCTTGTATCCTTCAACCTAGGACTTATCCTCGCGCCATCACGTCCGTTTTGTGCCCCACAATCCTGGGGGCAAAATCGGAAGAATTATGGAATTGCTCGGCCGAGATTTCACTGTGACGACCAAGGTCTAATTCCATGGAGGCCTTCTTTGGGTGGTGATCCCGACCGTTTCCGTGTCCTGAACTAATGAGCTTGGCCAGTACACTCTGCGGACGGTTGCAGGAGTGCTGCGGGCGTCCAGGCAGGGAAGCCGGGAAGCCACCTCCCGTACAGCAAGGCGTAAGCCGCTCCCCCTTGTTGGGCAGAGACCTGTCGGGAGCGAACCTCGTTGTACGCGGAACCTTACGACTCTGAGGTCCGAGCGGGACTGTGCAATCATGACCAGAAGCGAACCCTCGGGTCGGGTGCGACCGGTGACCCTCGGAAAAGAGATGATCCCTGGGTTCCCTTTGGACCCTCTGGACCTAATCCACTCCGAATTCAAAGTAGACGCCTCAAAGTAACAAGTGGCCTTCGAACGCCAGACAAATGGTACGTCACCTAACAAAGACTATTGCAACCGATTCGAAGTTGGTGTGGGCAAATGCACGTCTCGGCCTTAAGCTCAGAGTTCCCGGTAGACCCGGAACCAATTTTGGCGAACAGTGCCCCAGCCATAGGTGAACGACTGCTGGTACGCTTTCTCGGTGAGTCGGCGGACGAGTGTCGAATCTTGGAGGAGTCGAATCACATTTGCTGCAAGTTGCCTCCAGTCTTCTACGTTGCTGACCAGCCCAGTCTGCTCGTGCCGCACAATGTATGGAATTCCGCCGGCATCGGTGGTCACTACCGGGAGGCCGGACGCAAACGCTTCCAAGATCGTCACCGGCATGTTATCGACACGAGATGCGTTGACAAGAATATCAGCCCTGTCATAGAAGCGGCCGACATCTTCCCTTCGAACCCTCCCCGCCATTTCAACTCCCGTTAGACTTAGTTCTGCGATGAGGCGACGAACTACATTTTCCTGCGATCCTTCTCCTAGTATCCAAAGCCGCGCTTCAGGGAACGCCTTTTGGACGTCTACAAAGGCTCGCAGCACCAAGTCGATCCCATAGCAGGGTTCCAAATTACGTGAGCACAGCAAGAAAGGCCGAAGCGGCTCGCGGACACGGTACGAGAAAAGGGTTGGGTCAACAAGGTTAGGGATCGCTTGCGCTGTGACGCGGAATTCACGGAACACTTCAACAAGATATGCTGAGGGTACAAGCACCCTATCCGCCTTCTGCAGAATGTTGCGTGCAATCCAAGAAGCGCGTAAGTGTTGCCTGGCAAGTCCACTGCGATAGTTAACGAGAACTTTCTTTCCAAGAACGCGGGACACACAAAAAGCTGGCACAGTCGCGATTAGGAAGGATGAGAACGCAGCCGAGAAAATGTGAGCGACATCAGCTTCCCGCAACCCTGCTAGGAGTTCAGCCAAATATATGGGGAAGCGCACCATCGTGCGTAGATACGGGATGCCCTCCAGCCATCGAGGCAATTGCAGATTGGTAGCAACGTACGAAATATGCAGCGCGGGGTCGTCGCGCCACAATCGTAGCAGCAAGTCGGCCTGAACTTCCTGGCCACCAATTAAGTGCTGTATACGAGGCGCAATGATCACTACGCGCGGCGGACGTCCCCGATCTTCCGGTCCGGTCTTCTCTCCCGCACTATTTTGGAACCTCATCGTTGAATCGCAAACGCTTGGTACTAACGAGTCTACCCAAAGGTGTCTTTGCTTTCAGCCACTCCTTGAAATCAAAGAAGGGTGGATAAAGCGTTTTCATTAGTTTGACAGAGACGTCTCTGGTGTGTGCCGCTGGGAATTCCAGAGGATAGCCGAGGTCTTCAAGCAGGGGGCCAATTACACTCTCAATTTGGACTATGTCCGATTTAGTAAGGTGCGTCTTCCAGCGTCCCACCGGACTGGATGTCAGCGTGCCATCGGCCCCTCTGAAGGTCGAGTTGGGCTTCCTGAGCGTGCCGATCGACGCCCTCTGGATTTGCTCGTAGTCCAAATCGTGGCCTATAAAACGGCCTATGTCGCCCAACGTACTTGTAGGTCGAGAAACCAGATCTTCAAAGTGGATCTCCAAATAGCGGTGCATGATTTGTCGTCCGAATCGCCGTCCGCGCTCGACCTTCCACTTCCAATGGAGTGCAGCAACCAACAAACTGCGTTTCCTGTCCCACGGGAAGGGTCGAATCCAACCTTCCCTGTTCATGGAAAGGGCAACGTCGCGCCCGTCGCGGATCATGTGAAGGAACAGAGCATTGCGTATATCGCATGCAATTGCTGGTATGTGCAAAAGATTATCGGGGTCGGAGACCGCCCAACGCTCGACACCCTGATGAAGCGCGATCTCGTTCATGACAATTCTAAGGAAGTCCCCATTGCTGTGGCATTCCGTGAGTATCTTGTTCTCAATGGAGTTTCGATCCAACCCCGAGAGCCGGTACTGGTAGCTCTGGAACCAAACCGGCAGGAGCCGTGACCGATTTTTCAGCTTACTGAGATCCCCGAATCTTGGGACGAGCAGGTCGAACACGACTGGTCCGGTGAGATAAACTGCAAAGGCTCCTGAAGAAAGCAGAGTGTGATACAAAAGGGTGGTACCGGATCGAGCTGAACCCACCACGAACACAGGCGCTTTGTACTCGGACAAGGATTTCAGACCACTGGACGATGCACTGCCGCTCTGAGGCCCCTGCTTCACTGGTGATGTCCATTCGAGTCCGCACGTAGATATGCGAACGTCTCGCTCATAGCCTCCGCTGTTGGTATGATCTGCTTCCAGCCTAGCTTCTTGATACTTTTATTCTCGAACTGATGTCCCTTCCACATCGCGCTGCTTTCGTAAGGAGTCAACACAGCTGGGATCTGCCCATGCGTTTTCAGGTGGTACTTCTCGAGGGCCCACGAGAGCAGCATGATTACAGAAAAGGGAAAGCAAATAGTTGCAATGTTCTT
>PSRF01000049.1 GCA_003175865.1 Blastocatellia bacterium | reverse complement strand
CCCGCGATCGCTGATGCTGCCACCACATAAGGTGACGCGAGATACAACTTGCCTGGACCACTGCGTCCTGGAAAATTTCTATTTTGCGCGCTGACTGTGACAGTTTCCGCATTCGGTGAAGCGCCTGGTCCAGCATTGATGCAGGCACCGCAAGACGGATCAATCAACTCAGCACCAGCCTTTTCGAAAATTTCGATATATCCCTTGGACCGCGCGTACTGTTTGATTCGTTGCGACCCAAATTGGATGTAGAGATGCACACCTTCCGCAACTCGTTTCCCGTCGGCCAACGCATTTTCCAGAACTTCAGCGTACATATCCATATCGGCCATCTTTCCACCAGTGCATGAACCACCGTATGCCGCGTCAATCTTCACTTCTTCGGTTAGCGAGTCGATAGGAATTCCGTTGCGTGGATCGCCTGGAGTTGCAACCATTGGTCGAATCTGACCGAGATCAATTTCAAATACCGCCGCGTACTCTGCATCAGGATCACTGAACGTAAATCCACTCCGGACTTCATCCGGGTCAAGACCACGTGTGCGAACAATGTACTCGAGCGTCACTTCATCGGGCTCGATAATTCCAGTTGTACCACCTGCTTCGACGGCCATGTTCGTCAACGTTGCCCGTTCATCCATAGACCAGTTCGTCAGATCATCTCCGGCAAACTCCAAAACCTTGCCGATGCCTTTGCTTGTCTTCATGTACTCCGAGGCGAGGATGTGCAACATGACGTCCTTAGCAGCAACATCACTTCGCTTCTTCCCTTTGAGGACGTAGCGAACTGTTTCTGGGACGCGAATGCGGACGTCTCTCGTGTACCACGCATTCGCCATGTCAGTTGAACCAACACCGAATGCGAAGCAACCAAGTACACCAGCCATGCACGTGTGCGAATCTGTCCCGATTACAACCTGGCCAGGCAACGCAAGATCTTCGACCACCGCATTGTGACAAATTGCTTCAGAACCGCCTTCGGAACTCTCGCCGTAGAGTTTTATGTTTTGCTGAGAAGTGAAGCTCTCCTGTGTTGTAGCAAGTCCTTCGGCTCGTTCCAGCAACCCCATTTCACGATGCTTGGACGACATTACACGACCGAGGAAAGTCAGGTGATCCCGAAACGCAAAAACTGACTCGGGTTGAGACACACGCGCGTCAGCACCGAGAGCCTGCTTGAACAACGACTCAGCCATTGGCGTGACGTACTCGTGCGAGAAGCGAACGTCGGCTACGGCAAACAAGGCATCACCGGGCTTGACTGCCTCAACTCCAATCTTTCCGGCAGTGACGAACGCGTGCTTCGCAATGATCTTCTCGACAATGTTCATCGGCCGGACTTTAGTCTCGATTGGAGGTGGGGAAATCTTTCCGGCAAGTCGTGCTTTGTTGTAATTGAAGAGTCCCCCATGAGTAACGATGTCCTGGGAGATTGGATCCAGACCGCGTGTAAACTCTGAAAGTGGAATTTCTTCATCTCGTCGGATACGTTCGATTAGACCGAGGTCAGTCGAGGTTAGCAGTCCGATGTTTTGCGAGTTTTGGCCGTAGATCTTTTCGATACTCTTCGCGATGACGAGTTGAATGCCGGCAGCTTTTTCAGCGTAAGGCGCAGTCTCACGTGACGAGCCACAGCCCTTCGACAGTCCTGAAACGACGACAGCGAAGCCACCATTCTTCACTTCGTCTTTTTGAACCGCACCTTCTCTCATTCCGACATAGACGTATTGCCCGAGTGTTTCGTCGTAATAAAAGCAAACCCAACCTGGTGTGATCTCGTCAGTCGAGATGTTGCTCATTAAAGGTAAATCGTCATTGGCGAGGCGTTCGGCAAGTTCATCTTCGAGCTTTCGGGCTTCGGCGCCACTCACAGTTAGTTGTTGGCGAATGAGTGCAGTATCGTCCGTCAAAAATAGAATGCGGCCTGAGAATTTGATATTTTCAGCTTTGCTTGCTGTCGAGTTGGTCATGAGTCTCCCCTGATAAGAACTCTATTAAAGCAGATTGCATCATAAGAAATTTGATTATAACCTCGGGATGATAAAACCCTTAGCGGCCATTCAGGCGTCTAACTGAACTGATGGCGAAGCTCGAGCGGAGGATCGTTTAGATGGATCGACTTTTAAGAAAACTGGCGATTGCGCTGTTTTTAATTGGGTTGTCGGCAGGGGCTTTTAATACGTGTGTTTTCGCGCAGGAGACGGACGACCCGGTAAAGATCGAGATGTACAAGAAGTTCGTCGATAACCGAGTGCCGAATCCGCGTGCGGCGTACCAGGCAGGGAAAGACTACCTGGCGAAGTATGGCAAGGATAACGACCAATATTCAAAGTACATTCAACAGTGGGTAGGGCTGTTTGAACGCGAAGATCGAAAACTAAAACTGCCAGTTCTCATTTATAACGACAAGAATTTTGCAGAGGCCTTCAAAGTTGGCGGACAGATACTTGCGGATGAGCCAGAGTATTTGAAAGCTCACATCGATTTGGGTTACGCAGGTTTTCTGGCTGCGACGACGACCAAGAACGAGTCCTACAACACTGAAGCGATCGCCCATGCGCGCAAAGCAATTCAAGCTTTGGAATCGGGAAAGACTGTCACGGATTGGGCTCCGTTCAAAGGCAAGGATGATACGCTCGCTTATCTCTATTACAGCATCGCATCACTTTTGAAGAGTTCTCCCGATCAGGTAATCGATCCATTGTTGAAGGCGCTGCAGTTTGATACGGAGCTTAAGAAGCAGGCGTCGACTTATTCCTACCTCGCATTCGGCTACGAGAGTGGTCCTTACCGTACTATGTCGACGGCTTATCAAACGCAATACGCGAATAAGCCCGAGACTCCGGAAAGCAAAGCAGCTTTAGAGAAGCTAAACGTCATTATCGACCACATGATCGACGCATATGCGCGTGCGGTGGCAGCAGCAGGATCAGATCCAAAGTATGCACAGGCAAAAACCGCATGGATGGGGACGCTGACTAGCTATTACAAGTTTCGACACGCTGATTCTGATGCAGGCCTGAATGATTTGATTACAACGGTCTTGAGCAAACCTCCTCCACCAAAACCGTAACGCCTTGGAGTGCGCTGACTCTGTCAGCGCTTTTCGAACATTAAAAAGCGCCGACGGAGTCGGCGCACTCCAAATCACAACTCAATTTCATAGCCGTCCGGATCGCGCACATAAGCGAATGGCAAACCTGGTCTAAACTCGCCGCGCTTCTTCAAAGTTCCACCCGCAGAAATAACCTCCTCAATCGCCGCATCAAGACTCTGGTCGTCGGTTAACGCGAAACCAAAATGGAGAATACCGCCGCTCACACCGGTAGCTTCCCTGTCTTCGGCTTGATGCAACGCAATGAGATCATTCGAACCAGGCGTCTGCAAAAAGACGAGCTCAGGTGTGCCCCAGAACTGTTCTTCCATTCCAAAAACCGTCTTATAAAATGCGAGTGAACGCTGCACATCCTTCACCATTAGGTGAAGGTGAGTTAAACCCTTCGTCTTAATCATGTGCGCCCTCCCTGGAGTGCGTTGACTCTGTCAGCGCTCGTCGAATATTAAAAAGCACCGACAGAGTCCGCGCACTCCAAAAATCAGTGATTTGCCGTGCGCTTAGTAGGCCCGCGATACCACAAATGCAACTTCACGAAAAGTGGTTCGTTAGGTTTCGCAGCAGCACGGTAAAACAATAATTGTGGTGCTGGTCCGTTTGCGGTCAACGCACGCGTATTTGTTCCACCCGCATCACGTTCTTCCCTGGTCCATGCTTGACCAGCAGTCTTTTCCATTTCGAGAAATCCAACTCCAGTGCTCCACTGTTTTTCCCAGACCGCGACCTGTTCTTCAGATAACTTCTGCGCCTGATCGGTAATCTTGAATCCTTCGAGTGGAGCTGGACTCACGAGTACACTTACGACCTCAGCGATATGATCAGCTCTGGACTTCTTGACCGTAAAATAAGGCGGATCATCATCCTGCGCTGGTATCTCGGTTAATCTGCCGATATCAACTTGATTGTCACCTTTGAGCGTTCTGGTCGTAGGAAAAATCAGATAGGGCTCACCGACGCTTCCGTCTGCATACTGTTCACGATCAATCACGTAGAGATAACCCTTGCGAGCTCCTTCTATGCTGATTCTTAACTTGTCGCCCTGAACGAGTTTCGTGTCTGCCGAAATTCGTTCCGGTAACCACTGCTTAGCCTCACTACCCTCGTGAACTATAATTCGCTCACCTGAATCTGCGGCAACCGCCGGTCGAAGACGCCAAATCGTTACTCCAACAACAGAATCAGGTGCAACATTTTCGGTTGATACCCGCGGCGTTGCCACACGATAGCTGCGCTGCTTTCGTCGTACCGCTGGCTTGTTTGTGGTGTTGTTGATGAAAGCTGTGTCCCAAAGCTTTCGTGTGGTCTCATCACTGTTCTGCGCGATGGCACTGCCGACGATTAACATTGAAACTATCGACAGTATCAACAAAAACAACTTGGCTCTCATGCTTTCCTTCTTCCTGCCCTCAAGGTTTACTTCCAATCCCCTTGCATCACAAATGCTGCCCAATAATACGGCGACGTCCATTGCTTAGATCTCATCATCTCGATCTGCGCAGCGCGTAATGCTGCAGCCGGGGTCTTCCGAACTTTCAATATTCCGGCGTAAAGATTCGTCATCAATGTCGCAGTCGCCTTGTCGTTCACGTTCCACAAGCTCACAGTCACACGACGTGCACCTGCATACATGAACCCTCGTGTCAGTCCAACAAGTCCTTCACCCTTAACATCTTTTCCTAAACCTGTTTCGCAAGCACTCAAGACAACGAGTTCCGCCGGGAGTTTTAAATTAAAAATGTCGTGCGAACGCAAGAACCCGTCTTGTGGTTTTCCTTGCTGATCCACTAGCGATAAAACAATCGCGGACAGGTCAGGACGAGCGCTGTCGAGATAACCATGCGTAGCAAAGTGTACGTAACGATACTTGCTTAGCTCATCACTCATGGCAAGAGATCGGGTCGCTCGAAAATCGACTGCTTTCAAATTAGAAGCTGAAGGCGCGACTGCGAGTATCTGATCAGCCTCCTGTCGAGTGAAAGGCAAACGAGAGATAGTCAGCCCGCCACTTGAGTTGGTAGACAAATGTTCGATGATTCTTGTGTCGTCAGCGGTAGATTCCTGGTTTGTGTCAGCGACCTTCACAGTTTTTGTCAACCGCGAATCATTTGAGGAAAAAACCGGGTCAGCAATAACAGCTAGCGATCTCGGCGCAACGGTTCTGTTTTCAAGATTCCGTCTCTGAACTGCCAGTGCTGAAGCTGAAGGCAAAGTAATTAATTCATGATCGAGAACCAGTGGCCGATATTTTTGTCCGTTGTCAGTCGTCAGTTGTCCGGTGTTCTTTGCAACTGATAACGGACTACTGACCACTGACAAAGCAGCAAACGGAATGTATTGCAGTGCACCATCTGCAACGACCACTATTCGCTTGTTCCCGAGCTCACTCGATACTGGATCAAGTACCTGCTTACTTAATTCTGCGGCGCTTTGCTGAAACAGTAAATCAGCCTCGTTGATTCGATCTTGTCGTTGGGCCGGAGTTTCGATTGACTTCACAACACTCCGAGCAGTCAACGCATCGTAAACCTGCTTTACTTTTGCTTGAATCTCGTCCCGCTTGGCTAGTTCATAAGACTTCAAAGAGTTAGGCGTGACAGCCCAAACGTAGCTGCGTTCATCGCCAAGCGAGTACTCCAGCAATACTGTGTTGGGATCGAGTTGTTTTTGAATGTCTTGCAGCTCGAGCGGCTGAGGTTGTGTCAACGCCGCGTACGCTGGACTCGCTTTACGAATCGCTACCTGCACTTGTTGATATTCATCTTCGAGTGCGCTGATTTCCTTGTTGAGAGTATCAATTTCCTGTTTGCTTCCATTGCGCGCTGTCAGTTGAATCTGGCGCTGTGCTTTGGCATTCAACAGTTGGCTGATTTCACGCTCGCGTTTTACCAGGTCCGGCTCGACGCCTTGACGAAAGTCCACATGCGACTCGTTGAGCAACTCAA
>PSRF01000398.1 GCA_003175865.1 Blastocatellia bacterium | reverse complement strand
ACCAATTGCCAGGGTCAGTTCAATATCCGCAGTGCGCGATGGGCCAGTGATGAAAGTAATTGCTCGACTGACCTCGCCGGCTCGATTCCGTAGTTCGCTTAACGTCTCGCCTAATGTCTGGCGTATTGTGCCGGCATTAACCAGCGCAATGTGAACTGGCGGCACAAGGGATACCAATCGATGACGTTCGCGTGTTGCATCGAGTACCAGTGTGCCGGTTTCGGCGATAGCCGCCTGGGCTGTCGAGATTCCGACGTCGAAGTTAAAGATCTCTTTAGAGTCAGGAACAATCGCAAGCTCGTCAACATCCAAATCCATCATCCGCACTATGCGCTCAATTTCCGGATCGTCCGAAATCGCAAGTCGCTTCGCATGAAGTTTTGTCTGCTGAAGTCGCGCGAGTATTCGCGTCATTTGTTCAGATGCTTCTTCTTGACTTTTGACGATCACGCAATGACCGTCAACCGCTTCAAGGCTTTCCTTAAACATCTCGGCAAGTGATATGTCGCGGCCGATTCCATTCGGCTCGACTACAACAGGCTTCATTTGTTCGTGATGGCCCAGTGCTTCACGAGCATCATGCGGCGCACTTGCGGCGAGGTTCGATCGGATCGATTGCAGTATCGACTCGCGTGCTGCGTCAGTTGAAAATGATTCGGCCATCTGACTTAGTCGCTGTAATCAACTCTTAATTAGTGAACCGACAGCGGTAGCTACCGGATGCTCAAAGTTAGGCAAAGATGCAGTAGCAAACCCTTGTTCACAAAAGCTTTGAAGTTGACTTTAGCATCCGGTCGCTACTGCTCGCGGTTCCCTATGAGACCCTTCCGCCATTGTTCGCGAAAACTCTGCGACTCGATTGGTCGCAGATCTCGATAATTGGTCCACCCGCTTAAAGGCGGCACGCCCACTTTGCCAATCCTCTTATTTTTCACAACCAACCGTTGCATGAGTCGTCCTACTCTCGCACTTAGTTCATACAACTTTGGTCGTCTCATGACCTGCGCCCACACTTTGAAGGCGAGGCGTTCAACAGTCTTCTTCGGAACATGGTCGCCGGACCTTTCTGTCACCTCACTACGGAGGTGCAACAACAGACGTGGAATATCGATCTTGACTGGACAAACTTCCCGACATGCACCGCACAAACTAGACGCGTAAGGCAGTTGCGCTGTTTTTTTCAATCCCATCAATTGCGGAGTAATCACGGCGCCAATTGGTCCAGGATAAACTGAACCATAAGCGTGGCCACCAATCTGCTGGTAGACAGGACAAGCATTCAAACAAGCCCCGCAGCGAATGCACGCGAGCGACTGTCGCGTGACTGGGTGGGCCAGCATACGTGAACGTCCATTGTCGAGAAGAACGATATGTAATTGCTCTGGACCTTCTTCAGTCGGCGACTGTTTTACGCCGGTTATGAGCGATTGATAGGTTGTCAGTCGCTGTCCGGTGCCCGACCGCGGCAATAGTTTTAGGAAGACATCGAGATCTTCAAATCGTGGGACGATCTTTTCAATGCCCATTACCGCGATGTGCATGCGCGGCAAACTTGTGGTCAAACGAATGTTGCCCTCGTTTTCGACAATCATGATCGTGCCGGTTTCAGCAACACCGAAGTTGACCCCACTGATTCCCACATCCGAGTTCGCGAAGAATTGCCGCAAAGTTGTCCGAGCAGTGCTTGTCAATTGGCCCACGTCGTCGGTCGGCGGCATACCCAGCTCCGCTGTGAACAATTCAGCAATCTGTTTTTTGGTTTTGTGAATTGCAGGTGCAATGATGTGTGATGGCGTTTCATCTGCGAGTTGGATGATGTACTCGCCAAGATCGGTCTCCACCACCTGCATGCCGGCTTTTTCAAGTGCCTTATTCAGGTGTGTTTCTTCAGTGGTCATGCTCTTGCTTTTGACGATCGACTTCGCGCCGCGCTCGACAGTCAACGCACAAATGATCTTGTTGGCTTCCGCCGCGTCACGCGCCCAGTGAATCTCAGCACCGCGACTCTCTGCCTTACTTACAAACGCCAGAAGGTATTCGTCGAGGCGAAGAAGAACTTCGTCCTTGATCCTTCTAGCCTGACTACGGAGATCTTCCCAGTTGTCGAGACTGCGCGCAGCGGCGAGGCGACGTTGACCAAACAGCGAGGTAGCATTGCGTAACGCCCCGCGGAGTTGCTTATCAGCAAGTGCTGCCAATGCGTTCTGATCAAATGTCTCGCTGGAAGGATTCATTGAAAATGTCTGATAAGCTTCAGCTTGTCGATGTTTCCAGTTTGATTCAATGTTGTCGGAGCCAAGTCACTCTTAACAAATTGCAGCGGCAAGCCACCCTTCCAACTGCAATTTGGTGGGGTGTCTCATAATGATTAGATTGAGTCCACCAACGTTAACGACAAGCTACAGCTTATCGGACATTGCCAGGAGCTCCGCCAGGTGCATCACCTTTACGTTTGAACCGTTGCGCGAGAGTCGTCCCCCGATCTGCATTAAACAACTCGCATCCGAAGCAACCACTGCCTGGACGTTGGCACGCTCAATTGCCTCAATCTTCTGATCCAGGATCGCAACAGAGATCTCCGGATACTTCACTGAGAACGTACCACCAAAGCCGCAACACGACTCCGCATTCTCGAGTTCGACAAACTCCGCACCTTTAACTTTCCGAATCAGCGATCGCGGCTCTGACTTCAAATTGAGATCCCGCAAACCGTGGCACGCATCATGCCACGTCAGTCGTCCCTTCCAGCTCGCTCCAACATCATCGATCTTCAGAACACGGACCAGGAACGCACTCAGCTCATAAGTTCGAGTTGCAATCGTTTGCGAACGTCTCATCCAATCCGGTTCATCAGCAAACAATTCCGGGAAGTGATGCACCATAGCAGTGCACGAACCAGACGGACTGACAATGGCTTCAGCGTCGCTATCTTCGAATATTTCAATGAACCGTTTCGCAACTTGTCTTGCCTCGTTGCGATAGCCAGTATTGAAGGCCGGCTGAGCGCAACAAGTTTGACGTTCGTCGAAAACAACTTCACAGCCAGCCCGACGCAGTACCTCCACGCAACTGGTCCCGACATTGCTCCAAAGCTGATCGACAAGACAAGTTACGAATAGTGAGACGCGCATACTTTCGCTGAGATCTTCAATTCTTAGATCTTCGATCTTTGTACTTTGCTCTTTGATCTTTGTGCTTTGTTTCTCTCGTTTGTCCATTGAACTTTCTGACTAAGAAAGCAAAGAACAAGTACAAAGTTCAAAGTTCAAAGTTCAAAGTTAAGAAGACCAAAATTACAACACAACAACCCCCTTCACATACCCATTCCGATTCATATCATTCGCCAGCGCGTTTTCGACATCCGCAAATGTTTTGTATTCATGTGTGATAAATGTCTTCACTCTTACATGCTGTTGTTCGAGCAAGCGCAAAGCACGTGAATAGACTGTTGGGCGTCCATCATGTTCGAACCCTCCGGATGCGCCCACCGGGGCGACCAACATAGGCTCCTTAAAGAATACTCCGTTGAGTACGCTCAAGTCTGTTCCGGAATGACCATGACCATACAACAGTACTGTCGCTTGCTTGCGAATCAATCCGGGAATCGACGCCATCACCTCGCCGGCCCCAGATGCTTCGATCAAATACTCAACGCCCTTTCCGTTGCTGTGTTCACGCACAACCTCCACCAGATCACAGGTGCCCGGGTCGATAGTTTCGTTCGCGCCCAATGATTTGGCCAGCGCTCGTTTGTGCTCATTTGGATCGCTGACGAACAATGCCTCTTCGTAAGACAACACGTTGCGCAAGTATTGAATGAACAGCAAACCTGCGGGACCAGCGCCGCAAATAAGAACACTCTGAACACGCTTTTCAGTAGCCTCAGCATTGATCGAGTAACGTGTCCGGGCCCGTGAGACCGTGTCGGAGGAGTGAATAATACAACCCAATGGCTCAGCAAGTGCTGCTTCAGCAACATCGAGGCTCGAATTAAGAGGTATTGCATTCACGGCTGGCACCGCAATGAACTCAGCCAAGCCTCCGGGTAATCCTGTTATGCCGTGTTCGCGGTAGAACTCACACTGGTGCGAATCACCTGACCGACAATAGTCGCACAACACTTCGCGTCGCCTGCTGTTGCAATTCAACCCCTGATCAATGATGACGCGATCCCTGACTCGTAAATCCGTCACTGATTTTCCAACTTCTTCGACCGTGCCGCTGATTTCATGACCGAGAATCTGTGGCTGAAGTGCAAGGGGAATTGGTTGCCCGTGTTCATTGGTGTTGTAGTTCGCATGACCCGCGAAAATGTGGGCATCAGTACCGCAGAGACCAACAGCCGACACGCGCACGAGAACCTCGTGTGCTGCAATCACCGGGCGTGGAACTGTACGAACCTCCATGCGACCAACTTCATAAAGGACACTGGCCTGCATCGTTGGACCAAGATGTGGTGTTGGGGTAGTCGACATAGTTCAAATCTTTGGGTACGGCGGCCGGCGCCGCTTTGTTAAATCGACAGCCTCAGGTTTCTAGAGTTCTCCAATAACAGAGCGGGCGCCGGGCCACCGCACTCCAAGGAGTTAGTCTATATCGCCGGTGTCGAGACGACCTTCATCTCGGAGTGCAGCAAACTGTTGCATAGTTTGGTGAATGCCCACCTCGAGTGGAGTGGAAGGTAACGATCCAATCGTGCGACGAATCGCGGCGTCATTCATGTCGGGCGCAATCGGAATCGGCGGGCCCCCAAATGTAACAAGACTTCCCTCTGAGTTCTGATTAATGACACTGGTTATTTTTTCGACATCGACCGTTTCGCCATGAAGGTTAAAGACGTGTGCGCCTTCAGGCATACCGTCGGCACACGCGATAAATGCTGCGGCAGTGTCGGCGACGTACTGGAAGTCGGTCCTCCCGGAAAATCGGATATGGAACGGACGACCCAAGACAACTGCTTTCATAGCTTTTGTCGGATCACTGGTAAGGCCAGTGTCTCGGTTGACTCCATAAACAGTTAACGGGCGCAAACCAATACTGGAAAGACCATGATCAAGAAAAAAGATTCGCGCGTTTCCCTCGTTAGTTCGTTTGAAAACTCCGTAATGAGTGCTCGGTTCACATGCATCAGTTTCATCAAGCGGTCCGTCATCGTCGTTGAGCCCGTAGACCGCTGCCGAACTCGCGTAGACCACACCATCAACGCCGAGCGTTCTCGCAGCTTCGAGGAGGTTGATCGTGCCAACGACATTAACGAGCGCGCCACTGATTGGATCAGCTTTGCAAGTGGGAACCTGAAGCCCGGCAAGATGAATGACTCGACGCGCACCAGATTCTTCAAGTGCAGCATGCACAATCTTGCCGTCAGTAATATCTCCCGTAACAAAGTGAACACGCGCAAGGTCCTCGTCGCTCATGATTGTCTTGAGTCGGCGCGCATCGTCACTTCGATCGAAGACAACGACGTCATCCCCACGCTCGACCAGAGCCTTGACGATCCAGGAACCGATGCATCCCTGCGCCCCGGTAATGAAATAAGTTTCAGCCATCAAGACATCTCTCAATTGAGTCGATAAAACTCCGCCGCGGTGTTCCGAAAGATTCTCTC
>PSRF01000355.1 GCA_003175865.1 Blastocatellia bacterium | reverse complement strand
AAGAAACGGAACCATCCACAGCTCCACCGCCACCCGCGCCGAAAACAGAAAAGGCTGCGCCGAGTCCCGCGGCCAGCTCGTCGCCGTTGGTAACCACATCGGACGCGATGGCAAATGAGAAAGCGGTTTGGGGTTTGTTAAAGGCTAAGAATTACTCCGCGTTCGAGGCGATACTCGCGACAGACTATCTCGAAATCGAACCTAACGGTGTAATGACAAAAGCAGAATCACTGAAGACATTACCGGATTTCGATTTGTCCAAAGCAACTCCGA
Organism: Blastocatellia bacterium; assembly: GCA_003175865.1. Taxonomy (GTDB): domain Bacteria; phylum Acidobacteriota; class Blastocatellia; order Pyrinomonadales; family Pyrinomonadaceae; genus PSRF01. The sequence continues at coordinate 5,911 of PSRF01000355.1, read as the reverse complement.
GTGACTGGAAAGTCGTGAAGTTTGATAACGACGCTTCATTGATCACTTACGTTGTGAAGTTGCCAAATGCGAAACCTGACACCGAACGTCACACGACCATTTGGGCCAACAGGAATGGTAAGTGGATGGCAGTGTTTCATCAGGGAACTCCTGTGAAGCCTCCCGCGCCAACTCCGAAACCATCGGCCTCTACCAAGTAGGGACGTTATGCTGGGAGCGCAGGCGTCAATTTTGAAGTGCGCTGACTCCGTCAGCGCTTTGGCAAAGCGGCGACAGAGTCGCCGCACTCCAAATTGACGCAAGGGTTAGTTGGCTGACCAAATCCCTGGGATTGTTGTTTTGCATGAAGGGCAGTGACCGTCAGGTGTAACCCGGACCTTCTTAATCAAATAGCCGAAGCGCTCCACCAACAATTCATCGCAATGAGGACAATAGGTGTGCTCCCAACGACCAACTCTGCCCGGTAAATTTCCAGCATAGATGTAACGCAATCCCGCTTCGCGTCCAATCTCACAAGCCCCGATCAACTGTTGCGCAGTGGTGTTTGCGTTTTCTCTCATCCGATAGTCCTGATGGAATGCTGTCACATGCCACGGGATGTCAGGTGACACTGATGCGATGAACTCTGCCGCTCTCCTGAGTTCGTCTCTTGAGTCATTAAAACCCGGAATTACCAGCGTCACGATCTCTTCCCAGAAACCGCGTTCATGGACCATTCTCACCGTTTCAAGGATGTTGTCGACGACGCCTCCGAGTTGCCGGTAACTCTTATCAGCCATCGACTTCAAATCAATCTTGTAGCAATCAGTCCACGGTCGGAGATAGTCGAGCACTTGTGGTGTTGCGTTGCCATTGGAGATGAACGCAGTTCTAAAACCAGCCGGACGTGCGACTCGAAAAACGTCGACTGCCCATTCGGCTGTAATTAGTGGTTCGTTATAACTGCTGCCGACCATTGCCGCGCCACAAGCCTTTGCCATGGTTACTAGTCGCTCTGGTGAAACGACGTTAGGAGTCGTGCCTGCGGCATCATCGCGAAGAGCTTGAGACGTGAGCCAGTTTTGACAGTACGCGCAGTGCAGGTCACAACCCAGCATCCCGAAGGTCAATGTATCGGAGCCAGGCAAGACATGGAAGAAAGGCTTCTTTTCGGTCGGGTCGCAAGCGAGTGCCGCAACATAATTTGCAGGCACGCGCAAATGCCCTGAATCGTTGAAGCGCACTTTGCAGATGCCACGTTTTCCTTCTTTGATAAGACAGCGATGGCCGCACGCATAACATTTGAGAGCTTGATTGGCTAATTGTTCAGTGAGTTCTGGGGCCCCTTCGATTGTTAATTCGTCGAGAACTTCAGCGAGCGATGATGATGTAGTTATTGGTGGCATTGCGCAAGACGTCCTCATAAGAATTATACTCAGAGCACCCTTTATTAGTCAGTTGTCAGTGGTCAGTGTCCGTTGTTTTGTGTCGCTATAGTAGGGCGCTCTAAATCAGCGGAACCCGTGAACCAGGAACAACTGACTACGAACCACGGACCACTGACATGATCATTAAAGAAATCACCGTTACCGCGTTTCAACAACATACTCGTATCCTCGGTTGTGAAAAAACTCGGAAGGCAATCTGTGTTGACCCTGGGGATGACTCAGAAGAGATTGACCAGTCTATTGAAGATCTCGATCTCGACCTCCAAGCTATCGCAGTAACTCACGCACATCTTGATCATGTTGGTGGAGTCGCCGCGCTAAAACGGCTCAGGCCCAACGCGAAGATTCTGTTGCATCAAGCGGATGAGTTCATCTACACCGCATTGCCCGAACAACCGGCGTGGATTGGAATTCCTCGTGCTCAATGGCCAGCACTGAACATGCAGTTTGAGCCACCGCCACCAATTGACGAATACTGGACTGACAAACAGAAATACATGGTTGGAGAGATCGAGTTTGAGATTTTGCATTGTCCGGGTCACACGCCAGGTCATGTTGTCTTGTTTGCTCCAGGTGAGAGAAGAGTCTTTGTTGGCGACGTATTGTTTGCCGGCTCGGTAGGACGTACGGATCTACCTGGCGGGTCAACTGGGCAGCTGCTTCACTCAATCAACACAAAGTTGCTGCCGCTCGGCGACGACGTTGAAGTGTACTCAGGACATGGTCCAGTCACGACGATCGGCAAAGAGAGACTCACCAATCCATTTCTTACCGGAGTTTACAAGCTGGGTGGCGGTAGGTTCTGACTGCTTCTAACGAAGACGTTTCGATTTCATTTGTTCCCAGCGATCCTTCTGCTCAGCATTCAACTGACTGGGCAGTGTGTCTACCGGGATATTGTTTTGGGAGCAGAATTGCCGCCACAAAAGAAAACGCAAATCGTAAGCGCCAGTGGAATCGGAGACTGAGTTGTCGACAGGCCGCGGTTTATTTTTTTGCTTTTCCCTGAACATCTGTAACCTGCTAAAACGAGATACGTGCAGTTTAGCAGTTTTAGAAAGAGGGGGAAACTTGAGCACTTCTATGAGTCGTCTCCGTGTCCTCTGTGTCTCTGATATAGGCACAGAGGCACAGAGTTCACGGGAAACGCACAGGGGATTATTTCTCCACGATGTCTTTCTTGAGGCTCGTCACGAATGCAAGTACCTCGCCTTTTTCTTTCTCGGGAACCTTGAACTTGTCGAGTGATGCGACGAGTTGTTTTGCGGCCTCATCCCAATCCTCGTTAGTAATTCCCAGACCAGTATGAGAGGTCTTCATATCACGTCCAGTGTAGATACATGGACCACCTGTAGCCGCACAAAATTGATCCAATACGTGCTGCCGAATTCGTTTGCGTGAATCAGTGCTTTGGCCGATAAAGAATTTTTCGAACCGTTTGTCTGCTACGAGCCGCCCGATGAAATCATCCACGACCGCTGCGAGAGCGTTGTAGCCGCCGAGTCTCTCATAGAGTGATTTCTCCTGGGCCATCGCACGTGTCAAACCACTACCAGTTAACAGCAGGGATAGGACTACAGCCAGAAGTGCAATCCGCTGAAAACGTCGATTACTTCGCATGACTTATGAGTCTCCTTGTGTGTGAAGTTGTCTTGATCAGAACCCTGGACATCACTGGCCAAAGCCTGACATGTCTGTTTCCTCGTCTACCTTTTTTGAGAACCGCTTGACGTTAAGTTCGATCTAATTACGGCCAATGGGCGAGGTTTGGATTTTAGAAAGCACTATGTAGCAAGATGCCGCCAGTTGGTTTTGCAGCTCCGTTTGCGTCTTCCATCGTAATCGCAAAAGTAGCCGACTTCATGGCTTCCGTGGGCATTTGATCTTCGACCAGGCCATTTCCGGCTTCGTCCATTTTGAAGACCTTGCCGGGCATTGGAGTGGTTCCGACTATGTACCAGAGTTGATACGCCTTGCCGGCTGGTGCGGCTGGAAGTCCCCGGGCAATCAACATCGCGTGTCCTGTTTTGTCGTATGCGATCATCGCTTTCGCACCGGGAGCCGAGGTGGTAGGCATCAACTCTGTCATGTGTGCGTCAGGCGCAGTGAACTGTCGAATGAGTTTTTGTTGCTGGGCGAGTTGTTCTTGAGTAGTTTTGATTTGTGTAGCTAATTCAGCGAGCCGTCGTTGGTTGTTACGGTTTTCATTCCAGAGAGCGAGCACCGAAATCATCAATGCCACAAACACAATACCGGCAGCGATGACTCCGAAGGATCCGAGTGAACTCCAAACGTTCTTCTGGGGAATCAAAGGCACTACGTTTGCGCGTTCGCTTTTGCTGATCGACGAGAGGATTCGCGCTCGAACTTCTTTTGATGGCTCCTGGAGAACGACAGTCATCGCGAGCGACGCACTTACCTTCTGCCACTCGTCCAATTCGAGTCGACAGTCCGCACACGATGCGAGATGTTCCGTCAATACACGGTCATCTTGCGCGTCGAGCGCCGCAAGCGCGTGAATTGGGAGCATCTCTTTGTAATCAGCGTGGACCATACTTTATTCGAAGCCGAAGCTTTCACTCTTACCGCCTAATAATTCGCGCAATTTCATCAATCCCGATCGCATTCGTGTTTTGACAGTTCCTAGTGGTGCACCGAGACGTGCGGCTATCTCCGATTGTGTCAGACCATCGAAATAAGCAAGCGTCAACGCATGCTTTTGTTCCTCGGGAAGCTGGGCCAGTGCAGAGTTTACGAGGCCACGTTGTTCCGACAGAAAGGCGTCACTAACCGCATCGGACACAGCCTCGGTTGGTTCACGTGCGCCGGCAATTGCCGTGCGCTCGCGAGAGGCGAGATTGCGCAGACGATCGATTGCTCGACTGCGCGCGAGAGTTACAAGCCAGGTAAAAGGTCGACCGCGTTTCTCATCGAAATCAGCGGCGCGTCCCCACACCTGAATAAATACATCCTGCAACACGTCTTCCGCCTCTTCGCGGTTATTCAGGATTCGGTTGATCAAGCCAAACAGTACCGCTCGATACCGGTCGTAGAGGTCTGCCAGCGCCTGCTCATCCTTGCGAGCTACGGCTTTGAGGAGTTCCACGTCGTCAACTTGTGCCAGTTCCGGTTGCAAGCGGTTAAATGGCTCTTCCAGGTAATGTACGAGCGGTGGATGATATCAGGATTGGGCGAGGAAGAAAGATTTGTGGAGTGTGGCCACTCTGTCGGCCGCACTCCGTTGGTTGATTAAAGCGCTGACAGAATCAGCGCACTCCAAATCAGGCGACTGTTATTTCATCTGACAGATACACATCCTGGATGGCATTCAACAGTTCGACGCCTTCTTCCATCGGTCGTTGGAAAGCCTTCCTGCCAGAGATGAGCCCCATGCCGCCTCCGCGTTTGTTGATAACCGCTGTACGCACTGCCTCTGCAAGATCGCTCGCGCCCTTTGACTCGCCTCCCGAATTAATCAACCCGCAACGTCCCATGTAGCAGTTCGCCACCTGATAACGAACTAGATCAATCGGGTTATCTGTCGTGAGCTTCTCGTATACCAACTTGCTGGTTTTTCCGTACGATCCTCCAAGCTCAGCTTCCACTGCCTTGTAGCCTCCGTTTCGCTCCGGCAGTTTCTGTTTAATAATGTCGGCCTGAATCGTCACACCCAAATGGTTTGCCTGGCTGGTGAGATCGGCAGCCGCGTGCATGTCGCCTTCCGGAGTTTTGAATTTTGAATTCCGCAAGTAACACCAAAGTATGCAACCCATCCCCAATTCATGAGCTTGCGCGAATGCTTCGCTGATTTCTGTGATTTGCCGGGTCGATTCGTTTGAACCGAAATAAATAGTCGCACCAACTGCGACCGCACCCATGTTGTGCGCCTCTTTCACCGTTCCAAACAGAACTTGATCGAACTTGTTTGGTACGGTGAGCAGTTCGTTGTGATTAATCTTTACGATAAACGGAATCTTGTGTGCATATTTGCGCGCGACGGTGCCAAGCACACCGAATGTCGACGCCACTGCATTGCAGCCGCCTTCAATCGCCAACTTAACTATATTCTCAGGATCAAAGTACTGAGGGTTTGGCGCAAACGAAGCGCCGGCCGAGTGCTCGATGCCCTGATCTACTGGAAGGATCGATAGGTAACCCGTTCCTCGCAACCGGCCATTGTCAAACAGAATTTGCAGGGATCGCAAAACCCGGGGGGAGCGGTCAGAAATGGACCAAACACGATCGATAAAATCGGGACCTGGTAGCTGAAGTTGGTCCTTTAGGATTGTTTGTGATTTGTGATCCAACAACGGGCGTGCGTTCGGTCCGAGTAGTTCCTCAATTCGTTCTGCTGAATCTGCACGCTTAAGTTCCGTGGCCATTTCTGCCTCCTACTGTGCTGAGCGGTGGAAAAATTGATGAAAGCTGCGGGAATTATAACTTAACGTCCTTTACCCTAGCCAAGCATGGAACGACTCTAGGTT
>PSRF01000025.1 GCA_003175865.1 Blastocatellia bacterium | reverse complement strand
GACAAGCGCATCTTCATCTTCCGCGAAAAGAATACGTTTCATTGCATCTCGGCGAGCTGCACACACTTGGGTTGTACCGTAAAGATGAACCGACTCAATCAGGCAAAGGCGGTCAGCGTTCGCGGGCGACAGTTCAATGAACAGGTGGAGTTCGCCTGCCCGTGTCACGGCTCGAAGTACTACGGCGACGGCACTAACTACGCTGGCCCGGCGCCAAAGCCACTCGCCCATTACAAGTTGGAGATTGCTCCCGAAGACGGACAGCTGGTCGTCGATACGTCGCAGACTGTGCCACAGGATTTCAGATTGACGGTGTGAAAAGTTCTACGAAGCACGTCAGTTAACGAGGAAGAAATGCGATGGTGACAAAACGCTTACCATGGACCAGGCTGCCAGACCCAAGAACCACCTGGAACAAGATTCGATGGACTTGGCAACCTGAAAGTTACCGCGAAGCCGGTGACTCTGTCGTCCGCAATTTCTTGTTGCACTGGTTTCCATCAAAGGTCACCCGGCAAAGTCTTTCGTGGAATTACTCTTTCTGGTTAGGAACAATCTCCGCGGTGCTGTTCGTCATCCTCATCATCACTGGCATTCCTCTAATGTTCCTCTACGTGCCGTCGGTTGAGCGTGCGTACCTCTCAGTCAAAGACCTGGAATTCACGATTTCGTTCGGCTGGTTTTTACGCGGACTGCATCGCATTTCTGCGCACTTAATGGTCGCAGTTGCTTTCCTTCATCTTATTCGCGTTTTTCTCACCGGCGCTTACAAGAATGGGACAGCGGTCAATCAAAATCGTCCGCTGAATTGGATCATCGGCGTTGTCTTGTTGCTGTTCACACTCTTGCTGTCATTCACCGGCTATCTGTTGCCCTGGGATCAGCTTGCCTATTGGGCGATTACTGTCGGCACGAACATCGCCTCTTCGGCACCGATTGTCGGCGAGAAGATGCGGTTCATTCTGTTGGGTGGTCACACGATCGATCAGGGAACTCTCATTCGTTTTTATGTCCTGCATTGCTTCTTCCTGCCACTCGGCGTGCTGTTGCTTTTCTCGTACCACATGTGGCGCGTAAGAAAAGATGGCGGTCTTGCATGCGTCGATCAGCTTTCACTCGAACAGAAGAAACAGAACGTCGTTCCGATTAAGAGTAAGACTTACTCACTGCTGGGAATCACCAGCGGTCGAACCGTGCATGTTGAGACTTCTATCGTCGATGAAGACAAACACAAGGTGATGTCTTCGCCGAACTTAACGAGAAGAATTGTTGTGGTGACGCTGGGCACGCTGGCCGTCTCAGTGCTGTTAACAATTCTTTTCCATGCGCCCCTTGAAGAGGCCGCAAATCCAAGCATCACACCAAACCCTGCGAAGGCGCCATGGTATTTCCTCTGGCTGCAGGAACTCGTCACTGACACAACGTTCACGATTGCCGGAATTACGATCAACGGCGCGCTAATTGGCGGAATCATTTTGCCTGGTCTCTTAGTTATTGCCGCGATCCTGTGGCCCTACTTTGACAAGTCACCGCTTAGCGCGGTTGGGGTTTGGCTCGCGACCGAGCGACGCAAACAGAATTTAATTTTTCTGGTAATTGTTGCTCTGATTCTGATCTTCACGGTGATCGGAACATTTATGCGCGGACCGTACTGGAATTGGTATTGGCCATGGCAAAGCTGGCCCACGATGCCGCGAAAATTTTAGGGGAGGCGTAGCGTGATCTTTAGGAAAGGTTCGAAACAGAAACAATCTGAAGCGAGTCCGACGCCGCCCGGCCCCAACGATCCGTCCAAACGCTCAGGGTGGCGAGAAGTGTTTGGTCGCGATTCGCTCTTGCTCTACTCGTTTGGCGGTGTGGTTTTGGTCATTACGGGAATCGTCTTTTGGAGTTACTACACGCCTGAGTGGAAAGACTACCAGGACGAGTTTCAGGAAATGGTTGCAAAGAAGTTCGGTGCGGATCGCGCCGCGCAGGCACCACGAGGACTTCAACAGATTTGGGCTAAGGATCTCAATCGCGTCGATCGCTGCACTACTTGCCATGAAGGAATGGAATGGAAAGGACTCGAGAGTGCGCCCAATCCATTCAAGTCGCATCCGCAGGAGATCCTGAAGAAACACCCATTGAACCAATACGGTTGCACCGTCTGTCATGGTGGTCAGGGATACGCAACTGATATGGACGCGGCCCACGGCTTCACAGCGGATTGGGAACAGCCGCTCCTTGGTCGACAGGTCAGCGATCTCTATCTGGTAAAGGATCGCAAGGCGATGATGCAGATGAACTGCAATCTATGTCATCGCTACGATCGAGAAACTGCCGGAGCAGACTACATCAATCAAGCAAAGCAACTAGTTCAACAAAAGAACTGCCGGGCATGTCACACCATTAATGGTCGAGGTGGCGTGATTGGTCCTGATTTGACGTATGTCGGCGACAAGTCGCCGGAGCAATACGACTATTCGCGCATGTTGGGTGTGAAGACAGCATTCGCCTGGCACGTGGCGCACATTCAAAATCCGAAAGCCTTAGTGCCTGAAACAGTGATGCCGAATTTCAGCTTCAATAGTAAAGAGGCGCAGTCACTAGCATTGTTGGTGATGAGTTGGAAGCGCGCAGACATTCCCGCGGCGTACCGGCCCGGATTCAAGCTCGCAGAATCGCAAACAGCAGAAGAAGCAGAAAAAGAGAGACAGATGTTGACTGGCGAAGGTGCGTTCTTCGTGAAGAAGGGTTGCTTCGCCTGTCATTCGATTAGTGCATTTGACATCAAGTCGGCTGCTGATATTGGTCCGGATCTCTCGTTTGCTGTTTCTGATGTACAGAGCCGGTTCGGTAAGACTCTGGAAGATTTCCTGACACATCCGACGGGCACGATGGCGGTAGTGTTGTCGACACAGATTCAGTTATCCGACGAAGAACGACAGGAAGCGATAGCGAAGTTAAAGAGCGCTTACGAAAAGAAGCTACAGGCGCAGGCGCAAGCCGCGGATCAAGCGTTAAAGAACGTCACAGCGACGCCTTCACCTTCGGCTAAGAAGTAAGTACGTCTGACAAACTGAAGTTTGTTGGATTCGTTGAAAGGAGAGTTCCCAATGAAGGGCAATCATAAATTGAAATGGTTCGGACTTGGTATTCTGTGCACGCTGATCATCGGAGGCGTGCTCGTTAGTTGTTCGAAAAAACCAAGGGTCACAGAGCGGGGCGATGTTGCTGAGGCTGCCGTTGCCACATACGTAGCGCCCGGTGACACGGATGAGTACTACCTATTTTATTCAGGAGGACATTCGGGAAACGTCTATGTCGCTGGTGTTCCTTCGATGCGGCACATCTCGACGATTCCAGTATTCGCTCCTTATCCCGCTACAGGCTACGGCTTCGATAAAGACACTAAAGCTATGCTTGGCAACTACACCTGGGGCGATGTTCATCACCCGGCTTTGAGCGAAACAAAAGGCGATTACGATGGTCGTTGGTTGTTCGTGAACGACAACGCTAATAATCGTCTTGCTCGTATCGATCTGCGCGACTTTAAAGTCAAGCAGATTCTTGGTCCAATCCCAAACATATCCGGTTATCACGGGGGATCATTCGTCACTCCGAACACCGAGTACGTCCTCGCGGCCTCACGCTTCTCCGTTCCTTTGCCAAAGGGCACATACGAGCCGATAGAGAATTATGCAACGAAATACAAAGGTATTGTTGCCGGCGTTCCGATTAATCCGCAAACAGGTGAGATGACAGTGGGTTGGCAAATTCTGATGCCGCCGTTCGATTTCGACCTCGGTGATGCTGGTAAGGGCGTTAGCGAAGGCTGGGCGTTCTGGACCTGCTACAACTCGGAACGTGCGACCGGCAAACTTGAAGTAACGTCGACGCAAAAAGATCGAGATTATGTCGTTGCTGTGAACTGGAGAGCTGCCGAACAAGCGGTCAAGGAAAATAAGACGAAGCAAATCAGCGGCGTTAACGTGATCGATCCGAAGGCTGCCCCCGGGGTTGTCTACTTGATTCCTGCCGCGAAGAGTCCGCACGGTGTCGATGTTAGTCCCGACGGAAAGTACATCATCGCAAGCGGCAAGCTGCAGTCAATTACGACCGTCTTCAACATGGAAAAAATTCTGTCGGCAATCCAGAACAAAGCATTCTCTGGTGACGAAGATGGCATTCCGGTTCTCAATTACGATCAAGTGAAGGAAGCGGAAGTAAACGTCGGACTTGGTCCATTACACACGCAGTTTGACGATCAAGGCTATGCGTACACGTCTTTGTTTGTCGAATCGGCAGTTGCGAAATGGAAACTAGGCTCATGGGAAATCGCCGACAAGATCCCAATCAGTTACAACATCGGGCATTTGTCTACTGCCGAAGGTGACACAGTGCATCCAGCTGGTAAATACCTTGTAGCTCTCAACAAGCTTTCTCACGGCCGTCACATGAACGTTGGACCATCGCAACCGGAGTCGTCACAGCTTATTGGCATCAGTGGCGAGAAGATGAAGTTGCTGTACGACGCCTTTACTGAGCCCGAGCCTCACTATGCGCAAATGATTAAGGCCGACAAGATTAAGCCGGTCGAAGTCTATCCAAAAGAAGAGATGAAGAATCCGAACGCCGTGTGGGACGTGAAAGACACGGGTGTAGTTAAGAGTGGTAGTGATGTTTTGGTGAAGATGATTGCGGTCCGCAGTAGCTTTGAGCCAAACAAGATCGAGGTGACTCAAGGTGATCACGTTACGATCTATTTAACCAACATCGAACAGACCACCGACGAACTGCACGGGTTCGGGCTAGGCGAATACAACCTCAACGTCGTTGTTGATCCAGGCGAAATGAAGGTAATCGACTTTGTCGCGGATCGGACGGGCGTCTTTCCCTACTACTGCACCAACTTCTGTTCAGCGCTGCACCAGGAGATGCAGGGCTATCTGTTGGTGAAACCCAAGTAGGTCCGAACAATGAAAGATGAGGGATGAAGAACAATTCATCCCTCCATCTCAATGAGGTTTGTAATGAGTAGTTTTCTGGAAAAAGAAACAACGTTTTTTGAGCAACCGCTTATGCTCAAGAGTCGCGTGCTTATCCTCGTCGCCGTTCTCGTGTTAGTCCCAACCTTTTTCTTTCCACTGTGGAACATGAGCTTCTATTCGAATCAATACACAGATGGATTGGTGATGCACATCTATTCGTACCAGTTGGAAGGCGGCAAGACGGCTAACCGTGATGACTTAAGGGAGATCAATTCGCTCAATCACTACATTGGAATGCGGCCACTTCTGGAAAGCGATTTCAGCGAATTCACCTGGGTTCCGCTGGTCATCGGACTGCTCATGATCCTCGCTCTGCGGGCCATGGTGATTGGGAAGATGTCGAACCTGGTGGATGTGTTTGTACTGTTTACGTATTTCGGATTGTTTTCACTTTGGAGTTTCTATCACCGGCTTTACATGTATGGACACAATCTCGATCCAACCGCATCGATCAAAGTGCAGCCATTCACACCACCGGTGTTTGGCTCGAAGCAGATCGCAAATTTCATGGTGAACAGTTTTCCTGGCTTTGCATCGTACGCACTGATTTCGTTTGCAGTTCTGTTATTGCTTTCAATTCTCCTTTCCGCAAAACGCGTCAGGGGTAAAGCGGATGTGCGCGCCACTTGAACACCTTCTTCTCTGTGTAAGCTCTGGGTTCTCCGAGTCTCTGTGGTTGCCTACCGCAAGCAAAAAGAACCGCAGAGACACAGAGCTTTCACAGAGAAGCGCCACCCGATGGATCTTCTCGGTCTGTCTTGCTTTCTCCGCCTTTAGCTCGATCGGACACGCGGCCACTCTGTATGTCGGTCCGACTGCTCAGTTTCAATCAATCCAGGAAGCCATCACCGCTGCGCAAGCTGGAGATTTAATCGAGGTTCATGCCGGAACCTACAGCGAGAATCTGCTGATTGATAAACAACTCAGCCTCATTGGCATTGGCGAGCCAATTGTGTCAGGCATGGGGAGTGGCAGCGTCGTCCTTATCACTGCCGACGCATGCCTGGTTCGTGGCTTTCGGATCCAACATTCCGGAGCAGATTTGCAAACGGAAAACTCGGGCATTCTGCTCAAATCAAGTAACAACCGGATCGAACAAAACGAACTGAGCGACATTCTCTACGGTATCTATTTCTATCGATCGAAAGGAAACACTATTCGGTCGAACACGATTCGCGGACGCAAGGAGCTCGAAGCGGGTGAGCGTGGCGCCGGACTACATCTCTGGGACTCTCCAAACAACACAATCGAAGACAACACGATTTCGGAGATGCGCGATGGCATGTACATCCAGAGCTGTAATGGAAATCAGATTCGGCGAAATCATGTTTCCAATCTCCGTTACGGCCTGCATTACATGTTCTCCGATCGAAACATCTTCGAAGACAACTTCTTCGAGAACAATGTGGCCGGCGCTGCGATTATGTATTCAAACCACATCGAGTTTCGACGGAATGCGTTCGTTCACAATCGTGGGTTCAGCAGCTTCGGTATTCTGTTTCAGGAGTGCAATGAACTGCTTGCTGAAAACAATTTCATCATCGACAACGCCACCGGAATATTCATGGAGGCTCTGCGTAAAACGAGATTCCACCACAACGTCATCGCACAGAATGATGTCGCAATGCAGATGTTCAGCAATTCAGACGAGAATGTTTTCACTGAAAACAACTTCGTTGACAACCTGACCATGCTGCAACTCATTGGGAGGAGCACAACGACAAAATGGTCAGAGAACGGCCGAGGCAATTTCTGGAGCAACTATGACGGCTATGACATGAACGAAGATGGACGCGGCGACGTGCCGCAAAGAGTTCAGGATGTTTTCGAATACATCGAGGGAAATCATCCACGCCTGCAATTGTATCTCGACAGCCCTGCCGCACGAGCTTTGGCCGTTGCCGAGCGAACATTTCCCGTCCTTAAAGGTTCGCAGGAAATCGATATGGCGCCGCTGATGCAAGCCGTAGATCTGCGGTATCCGTTTGCATCTAGCAGCGAGCATCACCGACTTAAGGAGATACCTACTGTAATCGCGATGGTTATGTTCTTGGGGGCATCGTTGATGATGTGGACCGGACAGCGCCGACGTCGTGCCAAGAGTGTTGCATGAGGATTGAGATTCAAAATCTTACGAAGAGATTCGGCGAGTTCATAGCGCTAAGAGATGTCTCTTTGACAGTGGAAAAAGGTGAGACTCTTGCATTGCTTGGTCCTAACGGTAGCGGCAAGACTACATCTCTGAAGTGCATGGTTGGTTTAACCCTGCCCACTTCAGGCTCGATTTCAGTTGGTACTTATAACCTCCGGACACAAACGCACAAAGCGAAGCAGTTAATGAGTTACTTACCTCAACGAGTCGCGTTTCACGATCAATTAACTGCGCGAGAGGTGCTCCAATTCTATTGTCGTTTGCGGCGACTCCCGCAGCATCGTATCGACGAGACATTGGCGACGCCGAACTTTCATTTCAACGGCTTCTCCGACAAGGCGGTAAGTCAATTCTCGGGAGGTATGCTTCAGCGTCTTGGACTTGCTGTTGCGTGCCTGCCTAACGCGCCGATCTTGGTACTTGATGAACCGACCAGCAGTCTCGATCCAGAAGGCGCGATTCAACTCCGGCAGTTCCTGGCTAACCTGAAACGTCAAGGCAAGACGATCGTGTTCTCGTCACACATTCTTGATGACGTCGAGCAATTGGCAAATCGTGTGGCGATTCTGGTTGGTGGTCGATTAGTCGCACTTCAATCGGTATCTGCATTGCGTAAGGAACTAATGGAGACCTCTCGATTGAGAATAGACTTGGACCAACCTGATCCAACCAGACTCGCAGCCGCAAAAGACGCGGGAGCAACTGAGATGAGTTTCGACGGCAATTCATTGATAGCCAATTGTCGTCCGGAAGATCGATTAAGGATCTTGCGTGCGGTCGACGGGAACGAGGGCCATGTGCTGCGGTTTGTAACTGAACAAATAACGCTCGAAGACATCTACGTACGCTACGTAAACAATGAAGATGGAAAAAAGAAATAAAGCCAGTTTTGTTCGAAAAATGATAATAAAACTTTCAACCCTAATCCTGATTGTCTTTGGTGTTGCGACACTGATTGTCCTCGCGAACTGTCAAAAGCCAACGATAGAGCCGGTGTCGATCGAAACTAACGACATGTGCTCTTTCTGTAAGATGAGCATTTCAGAGAAGCAGTATGCGGCCGAGTTGATCGACGAGGATGGACAGGCCTTCAAGTTCGACGACATCGGTTGCATGTCAAATTTTGTTAAGCAGAAAAAGAACAAGACCTCGATCCGCGCAACCTTCGTGATGGATTTCGATCGACGGGACTGGCTCAAAGGAGAAGAGGCTTTTTATGTTCGGTCCTCAGAATTTAATACGCCGATGAATGGTGGGATCGTGGCATTCAAGAGTCAATCGAGCGCGGAGGACGCGGAAGCGAAATTCCACGGCACGCTGCTCCGATTTACAGAAGTTATAAAATGAGTCGTCTTTGCGTGCAGTATCAGATTCTATATACCGCTGTTGTTCACGGCTTAGCCGCTCTCCTTGCGGAAAGTCTCTGGCTTTCCGTCATCAACTTTCTAATTGAGGCTCAGCGTCATGCGGTCTAGCCGCCCAATTTGTTTGAACATCAATGCGGAGAGGCAAAGCCTTTCCACAAGGAGAGCGATAAAGCCGCAGTGAAACCAGGATGAACGTTCATTCAATTACAACCATCGCCCATCAGGAACTCACCGTAAATGTCCGCAACCGGTGGACGGTGATCTTCGCGGGCGTGTTCAGCGTCCTCGTACTCGCGATTTCTTATTTTGGTTTGGTCACGGCAGGCGCGATTGGTTTTCAGGGTTTTGCACGTACATCTGCCAGTTTGCTGAACCTTGTGCTCTATATAATTCCCCTGGTTTCATTGACGATGGGAACACAAAGCTTTACGAGCGACGCCAACGCGAATGAACTGCTTTATTCGCAGCCGGTCTCGCGCGTAGACGTGATGTTAGGAAAGCTAGCGGGACTATTCGCGTCAATTATTACCGCAACGTTTATTGGTTTCGGTGCGGTTGGCTTAATCATCGGTATCAAAGGCGGCAATGACGGAGTGACTCGATATCCGATTCTTGTCGGCTTCTCGCTGCTTCTTGCGCTCATTTTTCTCAGTTTGTCCGCCCTGATCTCAACCTTTTGTAAGCGTAAGACCAAGGCATTTGGCTTGTCAGTTTTCGTTTGGTTCTTTTTCGTACTCTTCTACGATCTAGTTGTTATCGGTTCGACATTTCTATTTAAAGAGCACACGGCGAACACTTTGATCTTCGGGTCACTGTTCGGCAATCCGGTGGATATCGTACGAGTCAGTTGTCTGATGTTGCTCGATGGCCGCAACATCTTTGGTCCAGCAGGCGCATCACTGTTGAAATTTGCGGGTGGTGAAGCGATGAGTCTAATCGTACTCGCGATTTCACTCGCGTTTTGGATCGTGATTCCAGCCGTCGCCGCTCATCGTTTGCTGCGTCGTCAGGACATCTGATTCTCGACTACAGGACGCTTGGCAATGTCAAAAATCAATTGGATGCGGGTACTTGTCTCCGGTTTGGTAACTTGCGTCGTGTGGAGTTTCCTTTCGGCTGTTAGCACCTACGCTATCGGACAGGATTTCGCAGCAGCTGCGCCGTCCGTAAACCTCATGAAGCCGAGCGCCGGTCTATTTTTCTTCCTTTTGTCACTTAATATCATCGCTGGAATTTGGGCCATGTGGCTCTACGCGGCGATTCGTCCACGTTATGGTCCAGGCCCGAGGACCGCTGTCGTCACAGGCGTTGCATGGTGGATCGTTGTCAGCCTTGCTGATGCAACGTGGGGATCATTTCAATTCGTCCCGATCAAAGCGCTTGTGCCATTGATGGCGGTGTCATTGCCTGAAACGGTCGTGGCAACATTGGTTGGTGCGTGGCTCTACAAGGAATGAAGAGTTGCGTGCACCAATTATGAAATGAAGAAGCTGTATGCGATCTCTGGCGTTATTGTCGTAGTCTTTGCGCTGTCCCTGGCATTGGTTTATCGCTCGAAGGCGCGGCAAGATCAGCTTCATTACGATCGCGAAGAGACGCAGTTCTTTCTCACTAACCTTCCTGGTGCGAATGTCACTTTGTACAAGGCAGGCAGCGACTTGCAGTCCGCGGTCGCAATCACTGAGTTCAATTCAGAAGGAACGTGGCTTCCGCGCGGAAACTACTTTCTGAAAGCCGATCAAGCCGGCAAGACGAGTTTCTATCCAATTCCAATCTTCAGTTATCGTGGCGGTCCAGATAAAGAAGGTGCATTAACAGTCACGATTCGCCCTCTTCCCGCTCAATCGCCGCCGCGTTTGTTTGCGAGTCTTCCAGAGTTCGTTTTTATTCCCAGTGGCCATTTCCTCTTCGGCGATCATCTTCGACCGAGTGAGCCGCATTATGTCTGGCTTACCGCCTATTTCATCAGTCCGTTTGAGGTCACGAATGCGGAGTTCCGAGAATTCATGAATGACCCTGCTGGTTACAAGAACGATGCGAACTGGACCGAACCAGGCAGGCAATGGAAAGCGAGGAACCGATCGCATGCAACAGCTTTGTTAGATTCTGCCAATGCTGATTTCAAACGCTTCGGTCAGTCCGATCAACCTGTCGTGCAGGTGAACTGGTTTGAGGCGAATGCGTTCTGCCACTGGTTGACCGAGAAATTAGGCGCTGGGCGCTGGATATTCGGATTACCTTCGGAAGCGGAGTGGGAAAAGGCAGCACGAGGACCAGACAACTTCGACTACGGTTTGGGAATGAGTATCAGCGATAACCAGGTGAAACTTTACAACTGGAAGAAGAATCCAAGCGCAGAAGTGACGGTAGTTGGCTGGGAGGAAACCCGCCGCGACTATCTACCAAATCGCTACGGTGTCTATCACATGTCTGGCAACGTCACGGAATGGACAGCGTCGGTCTATCGAACCTACAACCGTCAACACCCGTACATCGATGATGACGACCGCAATCACGACAATACTCCAGGCGAACGAGTTCTGCGCGGCGGATCATGGTACACCGCCAGCATCGCAGTGCTCTACATTCCTTACCGTGAGAATTTCAAACCTGAAGTAGAGACGCCGTATCTCGGGTTCCGAGTTGTCGCCAGACCTGTGCCGTAGTCATCCTATTGGTCGATCAGGAGGCTGAGGGCTCGTACCGTTCTGTACCCACGTGCTCTCGCAAAACCCATAATGCAATCAAACTCAATAAGACCAGATTGGGGAACAATAACGGCGCAAAAGGAGGAGCGCCGTGGACAATGTTGTCGAACATCTTCATCGATGGGCCTTCAAGATCTGCGATGAGGTGCAAACCAAATCCGAGGACACCAACCATCGCTTGCGCGATCAGAATTGCGCCGCACAGCAATAGATATCGACGCTCGACGGTTACAAAAAACGGTACCAGTAGAAAACTGACGGCAAATGCGCTGCTGGCAACCGGCAACCACTCAATGGGTCTAAAGAACGCGTTCATGGCGTGATCTGTCAGACTGAAAACAAAGTTGCCGAAAAAACCTCCCAGCGCCAGGAGCAAAATCCAGTAGGCCCATTCGGCACTTTCAACTTGGACCATTCTGTTTGCAATTAAGAGCAATCCCAAGCCGGTGTACGCGAGTGGCGCTGCGAAGGGTGCAGCGTAGGTCAGACTCTTCAACGTGTTGTCGTAGAAGAACCGGCTATCGAGATGCAGAATAACGCCAGTGAGTCCAATTAGAATCGCAAGCCAGCCGACCAGGTATCCCAGGTCACGCCACACTGCCAGGTACTTAAAACGTTCACGCGCGATCAAACCTGCGAGCAGGACAACTGGAGCAATCAGTGAGTAGTAAAGAGGGATGTATTCGCTGCGACGGTGGAATGCATTGGTCGAATGAGCGAGATAGATGTCGACTGCCAGACACGCAAGGTTGATTAGCACGAACACCTCTACCCAAAGGCTCGGATCATTGGCCCAGCGCTGGACCAGTGAATTACTTCGTGCCTGGTTGATTCGTTTCCGAAGTTGATCGAGTGCTGCCATGACCTTTACGTAATTCCTCAGCGCGAGTCTTTAGTTCGACAGTCTTACTTAGAATCGGATAGTTCCCATGCCACTGAACAAAGTCAGCGCCGCCCATGAACGCGCCATGTTTGGAGGTGCGCCCGTCGTAATGCCATAGATCGAAATATGTAAAGTCGATCGGATTAGAGAAGGGAGGTCCTGTCAGTAGATTATCTTTGTGCAAGCCATCGACGATGTCTTTAGCTGCTTGCACCTTCGTGTTTGTGTCTGTCAGTACTTTTTCCGCTTGATCGTAAACACGGTTCACGAGTGTTGAGGCGTGGCACTGCGTGCAGATCTGCTTCATGTTGTTTTGCGCCTGCAGGTAATTCGGCCGCTGCTTTGAAATTGCATCAGCGAGATAGTACGAAAGGCGCTCGGAAGGATCGTGCGTCACCTTTAATCCATTGATACCGCTCATGTGGCAGATCGCGCAGGTAGGTACAAACATGTCCCGAGTCGTTAAGGATTTTGGTTCGGCTTTCATGTTGAGTTGCTCACGTTGGGCTTCAAACAAGACTCCGTGTCGCGACTCTTCATAGATTTCAATCTGTGAGTGATCTGGTCCCATGTGACACTGAGCACAGGTCCGCGGCAGACGCGCGATCTCGACCGAGCTTGTGTGCCGTGTGTGGCAAGAAGTGCATGTGCCGATGGTGCCGTCCTCATTAGGTTTGCCAACGCTGTGACACTGTGCGCACCCACTTACCATCGCTGACATTCCTTCAAGTTTTACGAACGGGTGCGGCGGACGGTTGGCGTATCCCGGCTGATATTTTTCCGCAAACGAAACCTGCTCGGCTGGTAATCCTTCGGCGCCGTAAACCGCTGCCCACGCTACGGCAGCGTGGCGGCTTCTTTGAAATTCCTGATAAACACCCTCATGACAACTGCGGCAATTGCCAGACGTCATGTGGGTGGTGATTGTGAATCCGTTGTGGTCCTTGCCCTTTTGATTCGGTGCTGGCTGGTGGCAGTCCAGGCACGTGATGCCTTTCTCTCCGTGCTTACTCATTTCGTATTCATGCACGACTGAATACTGTTGACGCAGATGACATTCGGCGCATTTTCCACTCGCGCGCACGAGCGAGGCATTCGG
>PSRF01000379.1 GCA_003175865.1 Blastocatellia bacterium | reverse complement strand
TGAAACTTCCAAAACCGCGCAGTTCAATCTTTTCACCCTGGTTGAGAGTTTCGATGATGCTCTCAAAAACAATTTCAACCAAACGCTCTGCATCTTTCTTGGTGAGTTCAGCCGCCCGGGCAACATCCTCGACGAGTTCTGCTTTTGTCATGCATCACCTCGATTAATTGAAAAGATGGTCCAGATCTTCGTCATAAATCATCGAAAACAGAGCATTTGATAACGATGAAATGGCGAGGAAAAACTGGCCGTACACTACCAGAAACAACCTAACTGGGCAAGACTGACAAACCTAACAAAGGCATCCAGTTCCGACGACTTACTCACATCAAAAAGCCCTGCTCAAACCTCAGCAACTTTGCGTCGGGAACAGGGCTTCCTGCAGGTAAGTTACGGTCGTCTATTCGCCCTCTGATTCGGATTTGTTCAACCCGAAATCAGCCAGCTCTCCCAGTGACGCCATACCGCCACCGGCTTCAGACGAGTAAACTTTTGTATCGACGATTGGTTCATCCTTTCCAACAGCTCGCGCAGACAATCCAATCTTCTTTGTTTCGGGATCGATACGCAAAATCTTGAAGTCCATCTCCTGGCCCAATTGGACCACGTCCTCTGGCTTAGCGACGCGTTCGTCAGACAACTCCGAGATATGACAAAGCCCTTCGAGGTTGTCGTCCAGCTCCACAAATGCACCGAAGTTTGCAAAACGCGCTACTTTGCCATGCACTACATCGCCTGGTTTGTGTTCATCGGTGAACTTCTCCCACGCGTTCGGCTCGAGATCTTTTATTGAGAGCGAAAGTCGACGATTCTCAGTATCGATGCTGGTGATTACGGCATCGATCTCCTGCCCCTTCTTGAGCACTTCACTCGGATGCTTGATTCTTCTGGACCATGAGATGTCCGATACGTGAACAAGTCCGTCAACTCCATCTTCAATCTCGATGAAAGCACCGAAGTCGGTCAGATTCCGCACGCGACCATGAACCCGTGTGCCAACATGATATCGTTCGTGCAGAGTCTGCCACGGATTC
The DNA here is from genome assembly GCA_003175865.1 of Blastocatellia bacterium. GTDB lineage: Bacteria > Acidobacteriota > Blastocatellia > Pyrinomonadales > Pyrinomonadaceae > PSRF01. The sequence goes on along the minus strand of PSRF01000379.1, from coordinate 4,562 downwards.
TCCTGAACCTGTTTCATTCCGAGGCTGATGCGACGCGCCTTTGGATCGACACTCAAGACTTCAACTTCGACAGAGTCACCCGGATTAACAACCTTGCTTGGGTGCTTGACACGTTTGGACCAGCTCATTTCCGAGACATGGACCAATCCCTCGACTCCGCTCTCAAGTTCAACAAACGCACCATAGTCCGCAACGCTCGCAACTTTCCCTGTCACGCGTGCGCCGACCGGGAATCGTTCCTCAACACTGGACCATGGATCAGGTAATAGCTGTTTATAACCAAGCGATACACGCTCGCGATCCCGATCGAATTTGAGCACCTTCACCTGGATGTTATCTCCAACGTGAAAGAGTTCATTCGGATTCTGTAAACGACCCCATGACATGTCAGTGACATGCAACAGACCATCTACTCCACCGAGGTCAACGAAGGCACCGTAGTCCGTCAAGTTCTTAATCTGACCTTCGACGACGATGTCCTCTTCGATCTGCTGTAATGTTTGATCCTTGCGGCCTGTGTTCTCTTCTTCAATGACAGCCTTACGTGAAAGTACAACGTTCGAACGCTTTCGATTGAGCTTGATTACTTTCGCTTCAATCACCTGGTTGCGAAGCGTATCGAGATTTCTGACAGGTCTAACATCGACTTGTGAACCTGGTAGAAAAGCAGCGATCCCATCGATATCGACTCTCAATCCGCCCTTAATGCGATCGATAACGCGTCCCTTTACGGTTGTGCCATCACGGTGGGCCTTTTCGAGATCATCCCACGCTTTCATACGGACAGCGTCAGCGCGTGATAGCACGGGCAGGCCATCAGCTGTTTCCATGCTCTTTACGAGCACTTCGACTTCATCGCCCGGTTTGACAGTGATCTCGCCGTTTTCCGTAAACTCAGCTGGATTGACTATGCCTTCCGACTTGTAACCAAAATCGATTACGACGCCGCGTTCGCTTAGACCAACAACGGTCCCTCGGACCACCTCGCCTTCTTGTAATGTCGCTTGCTCCTGCTCGAACTGATCGAGCAGCTGTCCGAAATCGACATCACCACCTGAACGTCCCTCGTCCTGTTCGTCGGCGTCAATGGATGGAGCAGTTTGTGCTTGAGTGGCAACTGCGGGTTGTTGGGGCGAACTTGATTGTTCGTCGGAAGTTGGTTTGTTTTCGTCCTCGCTGGTGTTCAGCTTGGGTTGTTCACTAGACATGCAGACTCCTGTAGTTTCCCGGTAGCTTCTCCACGCGTTCGAAGATCATTGTCGCGCTTCATCTGTCCTGTCGCAATTCGTCGCAGGTCTCGACGAATGCCGAACAGTATTAAGCGGCATCTGGATGATTGACCTTGGTGTTGTCGGGAAATAGAAGCTGGCGAGGATGCGAGCCGTTTGGATTTGAAATGTAGATCTAATTTGTTTCGATTACCGCCCTGCCGTAGTCACCTGCTTGATCCGACAAACACCCAACCGCTTTAACCGGGTAGGGCGGCAATGTACACGTCACTACGAGCGCATGTCAAGGCGCGAACACCCCAACATCAACGAAAACCGAGAGTTAGATGATGTTCTCTAAGTGAAATTTCTATTGCAATGTTGATGAGATTATTGACTCGACGACAAACTGTCACCCGTGCGTGGTACCACGTAAACACCAGCCGAGTGAGAACCCACAAACAACACGTTCTGATCTTGTGCGTCAAACGCAAGAGCCCAGATACGCTGGCTTGGTAGTCGGCGTTGTTTCGGATCAATTCGGGCCCACGTCACTCCTCCGTTGGTCGTGCGGAAAACGCCACCACCAACGTCAGAGGTCTGATAAGCATTGCCTGCAAAGATCTCGTCACCGTTGCGCGGATTAATCAAGATGGCAGTGAAGTCACCGAACGGCAAATTGCCACCCCGACGAGTCCATGTCTGGCCACTATCGCGTGACATGTAGAGCGATTGTTTGGTACCGACATACAGGTAATCCGGTTTTTGCGGATCCTGAACGATAGTGTTGACAGGCATGTCGCGAGGTACACCTTCACTCAAGTGCCAGGTTTTGCCATTGTCTCGCGACACCAACACGCCCGCCGAAGCGGTTCCAATCCAGATCGTCTCCGGCTGTTTCAGATTGGTTGAAATGCAAGTGGTACGAGGATCCACACTAATGTCGTACGAAAGTTTCTGCCAACCTTTGCTGGGGTCAAATGTGCGATAGAGTCCGTTATTGGTTGCGGCAAGGAAACCTGGTTTTTGGGTAAGGGGATCGATCGTATGAGTCAACGCATTTACTGCGTCTGCAAGAATCAGGTTTGATTCATCACCTGACCCAGAGGCATTTCCGCCTACGACACCCAGAGCTTTCAGTGTGATCTCGTCGAACCTGCCAGTCACGGGCAAATGTCTGTCAGCCTGGAACCGCTTCAGAGCTGTGAGCGTTACTGTGCCCGTTTTTCCATCAGGCGTACCCAAGTGATAGCCTGCTCTATTGAGTGCTTCTTGGACTGAGGTCACCAACTCGGTCATACCAGTTTTAGGCGTCGGCGTTTGTACTGGTGCAGGAACACGTTTCGCGGTTCGTGTGGTTGTTCGTTTGGTCTTTTGAGCTGGTGCTGTTGGTGCCCAAACCGGTGCCCACGAAGTACCGCGATCGATTGATTTGTACACACCCAGATTAGTTCCCAGGTAAATGATGTTCGCCTCTTGCGTGTCCTGCACGATTGCATACGTAATCAAACGCGACGGCATACTCCGCATGGATGGACGCCAACTCTCACCATTGTCCGTGCTAACGAAAAAGAACCCACCGCCCGTGGCAGTATTTATTGTTGAAGCGTAAATGCGGTTTGGAATTTCACGATCAGGAAGAATGACGTTTGCGAAACGACCGCTGTAACCACTGTTCGTGGGAGTGAAAGTTTTCCCACTGTCATTGGAAACCATGACGCCGTAATTGTTGGTCCCGATGTAGACCATCTCAGGTCTGGATGGATGAACGGCGATCGAATTGATCTCCAGTTGTCGGGACGTTGTTACCATCCACGAATCGGGATCGCCACCACTATCAGAGCGCCAGAAGCCTTCCGTCGTTCCGGCAAAGACTAAACCGGGAACGGATGGGTGCTGCATGATCGCGCGCGTGCGTCTCGACTGAGAAGGAATACCCTGGATCTTGCGCCAATTCTCACCGGCATTCTTACTTTCGTAAATGCCGCTGCAAGCTGATGCAATGATGTGATTCGGATCATGAGGATCTATGTCAATCGCGAAGATATCTGAGTCGTCGATTATTCCTTCCTTAATCGACCTCCATGTTTGGCCGCCATCTGTCGACTTGTAAGGCAGGTACCAGGTGCCCGCGTAAATCACATTTGTGCCGCGAGGATCAATTGCCAGAGACTCCACGTGCATTAGTCCCGGTGTGCTAAGAGTCGGTAACTGTTGCCAAGTCTCACCGGCATTGTCGGATCGATAAATACCGTTGAAAGTTCCAACTATGATCGTATCGGGATTCGCTTCTGCTTGTGTTAGCGAGTGGATTGCCTCGTTCTTAAGTTCCTTACTCTCGCGCCAGGTTAGTCCGCCATCGGTTGTCTTGAAGAAACCTCCCGGATCTTTGTGACGATGGCCAGCAGCATAGAGAACACGCGAGTTTCGCGGATCAACTATGATGTGATCCACAAACAATTTCGGCCTCCCAAAATTTTAGAGCAGCTCCCAATGCTTGCCAGCATCGGCAGATGTATAGATCTGGCCATCAAGCGTGCCGAAATAAAACCGATCCGGATTGTTCGGATCCACAACAAGTCCGCGTACGTCGCCTCCCGGCGGCCCAGTGGTTCGCCAATCGCTTGAGTAGTTCGCCGGATCAGCAGAGTCTCCAACTGCAAAGGCGATTCCGGTGGTATTGAAGCTTGTGATTAGTACTGCGAGTAGTAGCGCGACTATACGGGGGAAGGTGTTCATAATTCTCTTCATCAATTATTCAATTCAAAGCCACTTGAGTCCAGACCGGACCCACTGAAAGTGTAGTTTATTACAGTTTCGACATTTTGTATTCAAAAGCTTCCCGTGGGGTAGGATGCCTCGCAGTTATTCACTCGTTGCACCCGCCAATTGATCGATAGAAATCTCCACAAAGTAAGCGGGCGACGCTTTTGAAACGTCGCCCGCTGGTTAAGCGTTTGGACTAAAGAGCCAAGACGCTATGGCTTATTCATCGTCTCCACGACGCCCACGTGGTTTCTTCGCCTTCTTACATTCCGGACACGGCGAAATCAGGTTCGTGGTATCTGCGGCTGGCGCTGTCGCACCCTGCGGTACGATCCAGAGCTGTACCGTCAAGTCTGCACGGCAGCCACCGTCAATCGTGGTGATACGTCCAGCTTCGATGCCTCTCGTGTTGACCAGGTAGTCCTTCGCACGGTCTGCACGAGTTTGAGCTTCACCGGCACATGAGCCATAGGCAATGATTACGCCGGTCGAACCCGGATCGTTTTGTAACTGAATCGCGTAGTTGTCGAGTCTGGCTTTCTCATCGTTGAACTTGATGTTGCCATACTCGTCAAACTTCACTGGCGG
>PSRF01000026.1 GCA_003175865.1 Blastocatellia bacterium | reverse complement strand
AAGGACAGATAGGATCTATAGGACCTATTCGGTTTCGTCTTTTAGAAATTTTCGCAGCTCATCGCGCAAGCCAGGAGTGTTTTCATGCGCATGTACAGACACCGCGTGTTGCACAGCCGCATCGAGCACTTCATCTTCTGTTCCTGATATCTTCAAGGAACAATTCTTCTCGCTTGGATACTCTCTGCAATCGACAAACTTGCGCCGTTGTTGAGATGTTGTGGCTGACATTTGATCGCTCCTTTCAGTCGTTGATTTCAATTCAGTCAGAACGGGAGCGAAGCGACTGCTTTCAAATGACGCAAGCGGATTTCCGAAGGCAGCAGTAACTTCGCTCCTGTTCTGAACCGATGGTTGAAGTTGGTGTTCACGGCGACGTCGTTGATCATGGCCTCCACAGGTTAAGTTCGCTGCCGCCCTTCATCTTGCTCAGGTAGATGATTTGACCAGTGTGCATTCCAAAATGCTCGACCACATGATAGATAGCTTCCATTACCGTAACGTCGTTTCCCTGTATCTCTTTTCGATCCGATAGTGTTTCAGTAGTCACCTCACTTAAAACCTCATCGGCTTCCGCGAGAATAGATTTGATCATTGCGCGTAAATCGTTGCCGGCGATTTGTCGACGCTCATCAAACTCCTGCTGGCGGTGTCGCACGAACTCACGTCCACCCACGCCACCGATGATCCACTGTCGCACATTCCCACTGAGATGAAGTAAGAGATTACCAATACTGTTCGACGCCTCGTTTGGTCGCCACCAAATTTCTTCATCACTCAACTCATCAAGACAGCGTTCAATTTTCGGAAGGTAGTCAGAAGAGAGGTACCTGCGGGACTGATCCAGAAACGTTTGCCCAACGTCATTCATATTCGGATCCTCGATGTCGATTGTTTTGAAGAAATTGTAACACCAGGTGCCGTGATATGCCTTAGGGAACCCGGAGCGGTAGCGACGGGCAGGCATTACGCAACTTTGCGAAAGTCTTTCTTCACCAATTAAGCGATAGCTACATGTCGCTACCGCTCCGGGTTCTCTAATTTCCTTGCGCAAAGTTTCCCAGTTTTTGAGCAAAAGCGCGCAAGAGATTCCAAAGCAATTGGGCCGAAACTCTCTGTTCGCTTTAGTTTTCGCAGCGCCCAACACGGCACAGTCATTGCGCTGAGTAGGCAGCCGGCATCATTACAGGCCGCTGCTTGATAAAAAGAAGGAAGGGGTTGGTCTATGAAAGCACTCAAAAAGATAGGGATCGGCATAACGACTACGTCAGTGGTTGGGCTCCTGTTGCTTGCTCCGTTTGGCAAAGCAGCAGCAACGCAAGAAGTGTCGGCCGCCAACGCAGCAGACTTTTACAAGGCGAAGTGTACTGCGTGTCATGGTGCGAAGGCGGAGAAGAAGTTTGACGCAACTTTGCCAGAGGACCAACTAGTGGACGCTGTACTAAAAGGTAAGAAAGCCGAGAAACCACCCAACATGCCAAGCTTTGAGGCAAAGGGTGTAACAGCTGACCAGGCTAAAGGGCTGGTCGCGTTCATGAAGCAATTGAAAAGTTCGGCGGGCAACTAATTACTTGGTGCGCACGTAGCGCCAGACTAAGAAGCCGGTCAAGGACGCTTCCGTCTCTTACGGTTCATACCTCCTATGCGAGTCGGAAATAGTATTCCGGCATCGCATAGGAGGTTATTGTTTGAGTGAACAGGAAAGAGCAAAGGATATGAAACGCAGGATCCTTATCAGTTCCGGCGTACTCGTGTTGTTTTTAGGCCTCACCTGCTTTTATTTCCAGTGGAACAAAGTCGAAGCGCAAGGGAATAAGAAAGATCAATCAACTACTGCAACAACCCCTCCCGACAATGCGAAGAGCAACGACAAGTCGATAGAGGCAAAAGTTTCGCTACAGTGTCAGGCTTGTCATGGTCCAGGTAAGACATTGCCGTATCTCGGTGGTGCTCAGTTTCATAAGCGACCGCACTCCGATTACGAGCACGGTTTTCATGCACGATCAATTCAAAGCGCTGGTCGTGGTGCAACATGTCTCGACTGCCATACCACTAACGGCGACATGACAACCATGTTGCCGCAGAGTGATCCGAACTCAACAGTCAGCAGAAGAAATGTCGCTGCCACGTGTGGCAAGTGTCATGGAAACAAAACTGTGATGCAGGGCAGCGGCATCAGTAATCGGCCGTTTCTCTCATATCAGGAAAGCGTCCACGCTAAGGCCGTGGCCCAGGGAAATGTTCGGGCCGCCGTATGTACCGATTGCCATAGAGGTCATGACATTCGACCTGCATCGGACGGTGAGTCATCAATCTCGAAGGTGAACATTCCAAAAACATGCGGTCAGTGTCACGCAGCAGAAGCAACTGAATTCAATGCGAGCGTACATGGCCAGGCGGTACTGCGTGGAGTTTCCCGTTCACCGGTTTGCACTGATTGTCATGGAATTCATGGAATCAAACAACCTTTCGATCAGACAACGGCAACCGCAGCGACTGCGGTTGCAACTGATGCTTGTGCGAAGTGCCACGAGGGCGTGACCTTGACGCAGGAATTCGGTGTTGCTGGTGAGCGAGTAAGTAGCTACAAGGACAGCTATCACGGTCTCGCATCGCGACTGGGTTCGAAGGTTGTCGCCAACTGCGCAAGTTGTCATGGTGTACACAACATTCTTCCGTCGTCTGATCCGAAGTCGACGATCAATGCTGCCAATCTTCCACAGACGTGCGGGCAGTGTCACATCGGTGCAGGTGCTAATTTCACGAAGGGTAAAGTACATCTCAACATACCGCTTGCTGCAGTCGCTGCATCTGCAACACCCGATGCTGGAATAATTGGCACAAAAGTCGTTCGCTGGATCTACTTGCCATTAATTGTGCTGGTCATTGGCGGCATGGCGTTTCATAACCTGCTGGTGTGGCGTAAGAAGACCTTAGCGAAACGACACCTGGAGCATCGCGACGTACCTCGCTTATCACGTAACCAAAGACTGCAGCACGTCCTTCTCTTGAGTAGTTTTTTCGTGCTGGTGTTGAGTGGATTTGCGTTGCAGTACCCTGATTCAACTCTCGCGTGGTTGCTTGGGTCGGATGAAACGTTCAGAAGAATTCTGCATCGTGTTGCTGCTGTTGTGATGTTGGTGGTGGGTGTCTATCACCTGGTTTATCTCGGCGTCACGACTGAAGGTCGCAAGTGGGTCAAGGATATGGCGCCGAAGTTGAAAGATATTAGGGACGTGGTGCAAAACTTCGGTTACTATCTAGGCGTTTCCAAGGTCAAGCCGAAAATCGCAAGATTTGGCTACGCTGAAAAGGCAGAATATTGGGCCGTAGTCTGGGGCACGATCATCATGGGCCTGACAGGCCTAATGATCTGGTTCAAGCTCGGAATATTCAGCTTTCTGCCACGCTGGTGGATTGATATTGCGCTCGCAATTCACTTTTACGAGGCAGTGTTAGCAACTCTTGCCATCATTGTTTGGCATTTCTACCATGTCATCTTCGATCCAGACGTCTATCCAATCAACTGGGCCTTCGTTGATGGCAACGTATCAGAGGAGTTTTATCGCGAGGAGCACGAGCTTGACTTCGAACGATTCAAGGCGGAGCAACTCGAGACGAAAGAACCACCACCCGAAGTGGATGGTCTCGATCCTGAACCGGTTGCCAGTGATTAGGACTACTCAGGTTTCGCATTTGTTTTTAATGAAGACGCGCGAGAACCGCGCGTCTCTTGTTTAGAGAACCCAGTGCGATAGTGACGAGAGCTAGCACTCAACGATTACTGTCTTAGCAAGGCGAGTGTTAGCCATCCGTCGCTACTCAGACTGTATAAAAACCCGAGTTTTGCTGTTGGGCTTTGTTAGTGTTAGTTAGTGTGATTTCGTGGATCGTTCTCCTGTGTGGGTAAATAGACGATCCACGAAATCACACTAACTAACACTAACAAAAATAATGGTAAGCCTGGTTTTGATAGAGTCTCTGCTGCTCTCCTTCTCTACATTCTGTCGCTTTTGAAGTCAGCAGTAAAAATCTGGACGAAGGTTTTGAGTCGGTCCCATAGCTTATGAGCCAAGAGGAAACCAAGCCTGCCAAGCCCCCTAGTCTTTTCCGAAACTACATCAGCTTAACTGGAACGGTAGTGGCCATCGCGTGCGCTGCCTGTATCGTGTTGCTGTTCCTGATGGAGTTGCTGGGTAACCACGGTAGTCCCTACCTCGGCATCTTCACTTACATCATCTTTCCGACTGTGCTAGTGATGGCGCTGTTTGTTATTCCGATCGGCGCGTTTTCGGAGCGACGTCGTAGACGCAAACTCGCTCCCGGTGAGATAGCGGCATATCCGAAGCTCGATCTGAATGATCCTCACAAACGGAAGATGTTCTTCGTTTTTCTTGGCGCGAGCTTCATGTTTATTTTTGTGAGCGCGTTTGGCAGTTATAAAGCTTTCCAATATACGGAAGAGGTTAGCTTCTGCGGCCAGACCTGTCACACTCCGATGAAACCGGAATTCACGGCTTATCTTGCTTCGCCACACGCCAGAGTACGTTGTGTTGATTGTCACGTTGGTGAAGGGGCGGGGTGGTATGTGCGTTCGAAGATTTCAGGGGCTTATCAACTTTATTCAGTAACGTTTAATAAATATTCACGTCCAATCAAGAGTCCCGTTCACAATCTCCGTCCCGCGCCTGAAACGTGTGAACAGTGCCACTGGCCCGAAAAGTTCTTCGGCGCTCAAATGAAGACCTTCAACCATTATGCGTACGATGAAAAAAATTCGCTGCGACAAACGCGAATGCTAATTAATGTCGGTGGCGGAAGCCCTGCCACAGGACAGGTCGCGGGCATTCATTGGCACATGAACATTGCAAATGAAATCACATACATTTCAACCGACGAGCAACGGCAAAGTATCCCCTGGGTACGAATCAAAGACAGAACTGGACGTGTAACTGAATACATGGACAGAAACAAACAGCTGACTACGGATCAGCTGAATCATCTTCCCTCACGCAGAATGGACTGTGTTGACTGTCATAACAGACCGGCTCATATCTATTTGCCACCTGACGTCGCGTTGGACCAGGCATTCTTTGCAAATCGACTTGATGTATCGCTGCCATTCCTTAAGCGTGAGACTGCGGCCGCTATCAGCGACAAGTACTCCACAACGGATCAGGCACTCAATGCAATATCATCACGCCTCGATACGTTTTATAAGAACAGCTACCCGGCTATTTACAGTGAGAAGCGGGATGCGATTCGTTCAGCGATAACTGAAACGCAACGTATCTTTCAGACCTACACCTTTCCTGAGATGAACACGAACTTCCAAACGCATCCGAACAACATAGGTCACTTGTATTCACAGGGTTGTTTCCGTTGTCATGATGGAGAGCATGTCAGTAGCACAGGACAAGTCATCAGAAACGATTGCAACATCTGTCACACTGTTATTTACGATTCTGCAGCACGAGAGTCGGCATTCAAATTGGGCTCGTTTCAACATCCGGTGGATCTCGGTGCACTGGGAGATCGTAAATGCACGTTCTGTCATAAGGGCAATAAACCGTTTCAGCATCCCGTGAATCTGGGAGACATCTCACAGTTTCAGTGCGTCGAGTGTCACCCAAAGAAGAAGTGATTTTGGAGTGCGCTGCGCTGACTCTGTCAGCGCTTTTCTCCGCAGCATTGATTGATTGCCATCGCCCCAGAGATTGACAACCGTCACCTAGGGGGCGTAAAGAGATACACACTCACATTACAGAAAGGGGATTCCTCATGATCCCAAAAGCCGATTGGCCTCACGCTCCGATTCACCGGCTCGACAAATACGGCGTCTATTTTGTAACGGGCGCAACTCTTCATAAACAACACTTCTTTTTCGGGTCTGAAAGATTGGATTTACTTGAGGGCACTCTGCTAAGGCTCGCTAAAGATTACCATTGGCAGTTAGAGGCTTGGGCTGCTTTTATAAACCACTATCACATGGTAATCCGTAGCGCTGGAGCAACAGTGTCTCTCGAAAAATATCTGAAGCACTTGCACGATGAGTCCGCGCGATTGCTTAACAAATTGGATACCCTCGAGGGCCGCCGAGTTTGATACAACTATTGGGATACAAAGCTGACATTTCAGCGCTCTTATCTCGCGAGACTTAACTATGTTCATCAAAACGCGGTTAAGCACGGTCTTGTCCCGGTGGCGAATCATTATCGGTGGTGTTCGGCACAGTGGTTTGAGCAGGTCGTTTCACCAGCGGTCAGGAAATCAATATATGGCTTCAAAATCGACCAACTTCATGTCCCTGATGACTATTGAACTTTAGCGGGTAAAAGCGCTGACAGAGTCAGCGCACTCCAAAAAAGTCCCCACATTGGTGAAAACTCCCACCACATCTCTCCGCGAAGATCTCTTTTTCCAAGCAAATTCATATAAATCTAACTGGCACGACTCCTGCAATTTTCCATTTGCTTCGATCAGCGTGGCACCAAACCAGCGTGTGTTCCGCTGTCAGCGAAGGAGGGTGAGTATGCATTCGCATGTTTTTAGTTATGAGTCTTGGGTTAAAACCATCCGTTGGTTAGCTCGTGGGTCTAGTCTTGCGGTAATCGCCGTTCTCGCTCTTTTCATTATCGGAGAAAACAATTCGGTACCCATTCGGGTGCGTGACCTCGCCGGATTGGCACTGTTTCCCGTTGGCGTTGTTCTTGGCATGCTCGTCTCGTGGAAACATGAATTGGAAGGAAGTCTAATCAGTATTGGAAGCTTGATTGGCTTTTATTTCGCGTGTGCTTTGATAGCTGGAAGTTTGCCTGACGGTTGGGCCTTCGTTGTATTCACAAGCCCGGCATTTTTGTTCTTGGTAACTGGCGTGATGGATAAATTTCATCACAGCCACATTCATCATCCTTACGTGAGGAGGGTGTGATGAGAGTTTTGTTAGCTGTTGATGGCTCGCCGTGCAGTGATGCGGCGATTGAGGAAGTCGCGGAACGACCGTGGCCGGAAGGAACCATTATTCGCGTTCTGTCCGCGTTTGAGATGCCATTGCCGCCGACGCCAGAAGCGTGGGCTCTGCCACCGCGTTATGTCGAAGAGATCGAAGAAGCAGGACGTGAGAATGCTCGGAAAATAGTTACTCATGCTGTAGACCAACTAACAAAAAAGATCTCCGCAGGAGTGACTGTGGAGAGCAAATTTGTTGTTGGTCCACCGAAGAATGTGATCCTTGAAGAGGCAGAATCATGGGATGCTGATCTAATCGTGCTCGGTTCGCATGGTTACAATGCGTGGGAAAGGTTCTTGCTGGGTTCGGTTTCGCAAGGCGTTGTGTCACACGCGAAGTGTTCTGTTGAAGTGGCGCGAATGCCGAAGAAGGTGGCGTGATCCTTTTTGGAGTGCGCTGACTCTGTCAGCGCTATTACGCGACGATTTTAGAGGATGTGGAGGAGAAAGCGCTGACAGAGTCAGCGCACTCCAGAATGGCTAACGTTCTAATACTTGGCGGCGGGTTTAGTGGAGTTGTCGCGGCGGAGCGATTGGCTCAATCTCTGGCCGAAGAACATCAGATTACGCTTGTCTCACGCGACAGATCCTTCGTCTTTTATCCTGGCTTAGTTGATGTAGCTTTTGGGAAGAGTGAGCCCTCTGACGTTTCTTTCGACTTGCGGGATGCAATGCTCGATCGTCGCATCAGATTTATTCAAGGCGAAGTCGCCCGTATTGAGCCGGATGCGAATAAAGTCTTAATGGCCCGTGGCGAGGTTGAAGGCGTTCTTACGTACGACTATTTGCTGTTTGCGCTCGGAAGACGACTTGCCACAGAAGAAGTGCCTGGTTTTTTCGAGTATGCGCATCACCTGCTGACGATTGACAGCGCTGTTGAATTTGGTGCGGCAATCAAGAGTTTTAGTGGCGGCCGTGCAGTAATCGGACAGTGTTGCGGTGCGCGTTTGCCCGTTCCTGTTTATGAAACAGCTTTTGCCCTAGCGCGTTTGTTGGAATCTCGCTCAGAACGTCCGCGCGTAACCATCGTCAGTCCCGATCCACCGGGCTACCAACTCGGTGATTCAGCAATTGCACATGCCCTCCGAACGACGTTGGAAGATCACTCCATCGAATTTCTTTCGGAATTTCCCGTTGAGCGAGTGACTCCTGAAACTCTGATTAGCAAAAATGGTCATAACATTAACTATCGACTGTTGATGTTAGTCCCACCCTTCCGCGGCTCGGCAGTCTCGCGGACACTTCAGCCGACAGTTGGCAATGAGGGCTATTTAAACGTCGACAACACCATGCGTGTGCAGAAGTGCGATAGAGTTTACGCAGCGGGAGACTGTGTCAACTTCACCGGCCCCAAGATGGCGCACATGGCCGTGCATCAGGCTGAGGTCGCCGCTGCAAACCTCGCTCTGGAAATTGCAGGACGCGAACCTTCTGTCACGTACAGTCACGAACTAATGATGGTGATCGATGAAGGCGGACCGGGAACACTCTTTATTAGACAAGATCTAAGTGAATCTGACGGTGCAACAGTGAAACAAGGGCGTTTTTGGAGTTGGGCGAAGTGGATTCACGACAAATACTGGCAAGCACGCCACTCCTAATCCTCAAGATTTTTACACAACTATTACCCACTCGGGCTCGAATTAGTCTAAAGTACTTCGCCGTCTGCTCCAATATTTCTATAAGAATCAACTGAGGTGACCACGTGAGGATACTGCTTGTAAATCCGGAGTTTCCGGAGACCTATTGGAGTTTTCGCCATGCACTACCGTTTGAAGGACGCCGTTCACTATTTCCACCACTGGGATTAATGACTGTTTCCTCACTCTTGCCAAACTCATGGGAGCGTCGGCTGGTCGACCTCAATGTCTGCACCCTCAAAGACTCTGACATAAAATGGGCCGATATGGTTTTCGTGACCGGCATGCTTTCCCAGAAGAAATCGTTGCACCAGGTTGTGCGACGTTCAAAAGGTCTTGGCAAGAAAGTCGTGTTAGGTGGACCGTACGTGACTAGTACGATCGAAGATTTGCCGGATGCGGATCACCTGTTTCTCGGTGAAGCTGAAACAACGATTCCTCAGTTTGTCTCTGATCTCGCTCTCGGAACAGAGAAGAGGTCTTACAAAGCCCCTGAGCGACCGCCGTTATCACTAACACCCTGCCCTGATTTCGGACTCGTTGATTTCAAAAACTACAGTGCAATGTCTATTCAGTACTCGCGCGGATGTCCCTTCTCGTGCGAGTTTTGCGACATCATTGAGATCTATGGACGTGTACCGCGGACCAAGAGTAATCAGCAAGTACTTGCTGAACTCGATGCGTTACTTGCTCTTGGATGGAGGGGACTACTTTTTATAGTCGATGATAACTTCATCGGTAACAAGAAGAATGTCCGACAACTGATGCCACATCTTGCTGAATGGCAAAGGAAACATGGTTACCCCTTTTCGTTCTTGACTGAAGCGAGTGTCAATCTTGCTGACGATGAGGATTTGTTGAGGCAGATGCAAGGCGCCGGCTTCCGTCGAGTATTCCTGGGCATAGAAACTCCTGTCGAAGAAAGTCTTAAGGAAGCGCAGAAGAGTCAGAACCGCGGCAATCTATTGAACTCAGTAAAGAGGATTCAAAGCTACGGCATTGAAGTGATGGCTGGCTTTATCGTTGGCTTTGATAACGATCCTGCCGACATTTTCGAACGCCAGATCAAGTTCATTCGGGAAAGTGCGATCCCAATGGCGATGGTTGGTTTGCTAAATGCTCTACCTGATACTCAACTGTGGAAACGACTTGAACGGGAGGGACGACTTCTAGGTGAAGACGCATCTGGAAATAACACAGTCTGCACAGTGAACTTTGTTACGAAGATGGACGTGCAAACACTAATTGCCGGTTATCAATCAATCATGTGCACGATCTACAAACCGCGCGAGTATTATCAGCGCGCGTTAGACTCGATGAAGCGGACTTCGCACGTTGCGCCTGAATCACTCAATTATTCCTTTATGAAAGCCGTTACTGCTTTCACACGCGTCGCAGTGAAACTAGGCGTCATTGATTCAGGGAGAGGCGAGTTCTGGCGCTTTTTTCTGAAGTCATTCCGCGAACATCGCAATCGAATGCCCGAATTGTTGCGACTGGCAGCGTTGGGTTATCACTTTCGTAAGTTGAACGAGTCGTTTGGAATTCCATTGGAGGTTTGAGTACGAAGGATCAAACATGTAATTTATTCTTCGATGGCGAGTCCCCAACTTACCGAAGACATCCATAAGACCTCACGTAATCGTCAATCCGCTTTTGCTTCATTACGACATCGCGACTTTCGTCTGCTCTGGATGGGACAAATCGTTTCTGTCACGGGTTCGCAAATGCAGTCTGTTGCGATCAACTGGCACGTTTATCTGATCACGAAGTCAGCTTTCGCTCTTGGACTCGTTGGTTTGTTTCGAGGCCTACCGGTGATCTTATGTTCACTCGCCGGAGGTGTTGTTGCTGATGCGTTCAATCGAAAGAAGCTAATGATCGCGACTCAAACTGTGATGCTCCTCAGCGCCGCACTTCTTGGGATCGCCACGTTTGGCGGACTGAAAACGGCTTGGCCGATTTACATACTCAGCGCGCTCGCTTCAGCTGCTACCGCATTTGACATACCCGCGAGACAATCGTTGATGCCTGCGCTGGTTCCGGCTGAGGATTTTCCAAACGCGGTAAGCTTGGGATTGATCGTCTTCAACGTTGCGACCATTGGTGGACCAGCATTGGCAGGAGTGCTTTTGGCTGAGAGTGGACCCGCAATTATCTACGTGTTGAATGCTGCGTCATTCCTGGCAGTGATCATCGCATTGTTGCTGATGCGGGCGAGTGGAAGTCCTGAGAGACAAGGTGAGCGACGCGACGCGTTGAGCTTCAGTGCACTGAAGGAAGGATTCAGATTTGTTTGGCAGACACCAATCATTGTGCAAACCATGACGTTGGATTTTGCAGCGACTTTCTTCGCGTCAGCGACACTGCTATTGCCGATTTTTGCGAAGGAGGTACTGCAAGTCTCCGCACGCGGTTACGGCATACTTGCAGCGGCTCCGGCAACAGGATCAGTAATAACTGGTTTGATGCTCGCTCGTCTGGGCAGCTTCAAGCAGCAGGGTCGAACCGTTGTCATTTGTGTCGCGATCTATGGATTGGCAACTGTAGGATTTGGTCTGTCACGCGTGTTCTGGCTCTCGTTATTGATGTTGGCACTCACAGGCGCTGCGGACACGGTTAGTACAGTAGTTCGTCAAACCATTCGACAACTCGCAACGCCAAATCATCTGCGTGGTCGGATGACCTCGATTAATATGATGTTCTTCATGGGTGGACCGCAGTTGGGTGAACTCGAAGCGGGAGTCGTGGCAGGTTTCATTGGTGCACCGCTGTCAGTTGTGATCGGCGGACTTGGTTCACTGTTGAGCGCTTGCGTCGCGGCAGTGCGTTCGAAGAGTTTGATGAATTACGAGGGATAAGTCGGTTTCGAACGTGCCCTTTAGTAAATACCGTTGACTGAACCAGACAAGCTCTTCTGTCGGACCGCGTACGTCTCCTGCGCCTGGCTGGATTAGTGCACCTCGCATGTATGATGTTCAACCAGCATAAGCGCACGAGACGTACGCGGTCCGACAGAAGAGCTTGTGAAGACCATTGAACGCCATTACTAAAGGGTAAGGAGTTTGCACTGATCGATGGCCTGGATACCGCTGACGACTTCAACGCACCAGGATCACGTTATCGCACACGTGGTTGGGGCAACTATCAGAGGTTACCTCGTCTTTGATGAAACGGCCTACCTGTTACTCGATATTGGTTTCATCTGGAACATCTATCTCGACACCGAAATGGGTCTGCTGCCGCATCCAGTTGCTGTTAACGAATTGAATTTACCCGATGATGCTAAGAGTGAAATCAGGGCTGATGTCGATTTGTTGTTGTCCGATCGTCCTGCAGATCCGACACGAATGACTCGAGCCAAGAGCTCACCAATTCAAACCGTTGACATTTTTGTGTGCGAAGATTTGCGACGCATCGTAATCGCTT
>PSRF01000323.1 GCA_003175865.1 Blastocatellia bacterium | reverse complement strand
ACGATCGACACCGCCAATTTCGACTACTCGTGCGGCAGTGATGTAAAGATACTTGATGCAAACTCAAACGATTCCGGAGATGTGACGGAAAAGTTCGTCGGCTATACGAGACAGGCGAATCGCAATTTGCTCGAACATAGCTTTAACGGCACGGACTTTCTGAAGGACATCCCCGTCTCTATCAGGGATTTCTTCGCTTCGTACCCCGAGAGCTTTCCCTGCCAAAGATCTGTCCCGGATCGTGCGACCACTCGCGCACGGACCGCTCAGAAAAACTAGCAAGCTAATCCATGGTTTATTAGTTGGTCCCCATTGCACTGGCCGCCATGGAAGCCAAATAACAAGCAGGCAATACGTGGGTCAATACTGTCATTTTTGACAGTGTGTCTGGGTCTATTTTCATCATGCAATGCTGTCATGGGGAGCGATGCTGGACCACGTCAGGAAACGATTCTGGTTGTAGTAGCGATTTTGCTTATCTTCGTCGCTGTTAATGGTCAGCCTCCTGATAAACAAACAAAGGCTGCAAACCAAAAACCTGAAACTTCTCAACCAACACCGCAAGCTTCACCGGTCGCCACTCCGAATCCGTTAATAATTCCTGTTCCTCAGATCGCTGCCGAGTCTATTCAGTTGAGTCAAAGACTAAGGAGTCTATCGGATAAATTGATGTCGAATGACGCTCTTAGGGAAACTGAACAGCAGGTGAACAATCTGAAACTCACGACCGATGACAAAGCCATCGAGACCCAAGCGATCCTCCAAGCTGGAGCTATCTTGACTGAGCTAGAACAGTTATCGGTCGATTGGAAGGTGTCAGATAAAGAGGTCGCAGATCTTTCGGAACGTTTAACCAAACAAGCAACATCATTAGATTCCGAGATTCGTTCACTTCTCAGCGAGCAGTCGCGCTGGTCGGCAACAGCAGCAGAGGTCAAGAGTCAGGTGTCGTCGCCGCCGGAACTTCTTGATTTGACCGGCAAGGCTACCACTGATCTGAGCGCGGCAATCGAGTTAAGTGAAGCGCGCCATGCTCGAGTTCTTTCGTTACAACAGTCTGTGGCCCAACAAGGCTTAATAGTCGCGCGTGAGACTGAAAACCTCAAGAATGCGATGGAAGCGTCGCAGCGTAGCTTGCTGGAAGCTGACAGCCCACCTCTGTGGAAAGTTCAGTTTGGTTCACACAGCGAGACAGGTTTCGCGCGTTTGCTGCAAAGGTCTTATGCTGGCGATCTCAAACGACTGAAAACATTCATCACGACGAAACGTACGCCACTAACACTCGCAGGCCTCATCACGTTCGGTGCTCTGATATTTTTTGTTTGGCTCTCTGTTAAGTCACGATTCAAGACCGGCGAAGCCGACGAAACCAAGCTCGACAAGATATTTGATCGCCCCGTGTCATTGGCGTTGTTGGTTGGAATCATGGCCACCATGCCCTTGTTCCACGACGCACCGCGAGGAGCGAGAAGTTTGTTGTATTTGGTCGGTATCACTCCCGCGATCAGATTGCTGAAACCTCGATTAACACCGGCGAGGAAGCAAATTCTCATTGGCTCAATCGTCAGTTTGTTGGTGTGGCAGTTCATCATAATTCTCAGTGTTCCACTATGGATCAAACGCGATCTGGTTGAAATGTTTGTGATTCTGGTTGTTGGCTGGTTCGGGTGGCTTTCCCAGAGAGCACAAAAAGAACGAGCGGGGGAGCGAGAGGCAAATAGCACGGTTATTCTCGGCGTTTACATCGCTAATGCACTGCTGGCTGTTGCTTTCCTGGCGAACCTGTTCGGATACGTAGGGCTGTCGGACCTACTGATCCAAGCAACGTTGGCTAGTGCGTATCGAGCTGTGGCTCTCTACACAATCGTTGTAGTTGGGTCGTTGCTCATCTCTTTTGCAATCCAATCGGAACCAAGCAGACGCTTTGCGACTCTACGGAACGGGGGTGAGCGTCTTGCGGGCCGCTTGTCGTTTACGTTAGGGGTAATGGTGCTCCTCGTTTGGGTTCATCAGACATTAAATCTATTTGCTATCAGACAAGACTTGTACGAGGCGATCGGTAAGGCACTCAATTACCAGATGAAGATCGGGTCAGCCACGATCGCGGTTAGTAATATCGTGGCTTTCATACTCACGCTGTTGTTTGGTTACCTCGTTGCCATTGTGTTACGAGCAATTCTTGGTGAAGAGATACTCCCACGACTAAAACTTGCACGCGGACTTCCAAACGCAATCGCGACCGTTACCCACTACATTCTATTAGTTCTGATTTTTGTGCTGGCCCTCGCTGCTGCGGGAGTCGAACTGTCAAAGTTCACGCTTCTGACTGGAGCGTTAGGCGTTGGCCTCGGTTTTGGTTTGCAGACCGTTGTTAACAACTTTGTCTCAGGTTTGATTCTGCTCTTTGAACGGCCCGTCAGAATTGGCGATCTTTTAGAGATTGGGGGGATCAGCGGTGAGGTCACTAAGATTGGATTTCGCTCCAGCACCTTACATGTCTTCGATGGTTCAGATCTGATAATTCCAAATGCCACTCTGACTTCGCAGCAAGTAATCAATTGGACTCTTACAGGAACACGCCGTCAGGTGGTTCTAAAAATCCCTGTTGCTTACGGAAATGATCCCATTCAGGTGCGTGACCTTTTACAGAAAACAGTGACGGCTCAACCTCAGATCTTGACCTCTCCAGCACCCATGGTTTTGTTTCTTGGTTTTGGTGATACTCTTCTTAATAACGCTCTCAATTTTGAAATTCGGTTCTGGGCGCAGCGTCCGGAAGTTGTTTCGGAGTTGAAGAGCGACCTAGCCTTAAGCGTCGCCGCCACACTGAGTGAGGCTGGAATCAAAGCGCCCGCGCTGCAACGCGATTTGAATATCGACAATTCGGATCAGAGCGGAAAGAAAGCTGCAGCAAATGATGGCGTTGCAAAGCAAGGTGCCGACTGATTTTGTTATTACTGATTTCGAAGAAGTCCTTCATCGGTGATTTTCGTTTAGACTTTCAAAGGCTTACCTCAGCTAGTATGATGCTCGCAATTCCCTACTAGCTGCGAGAGAACTGTAGCAGCACTTCAATCCCCATTTAGAAGAAATCCCCTGCTAGCTTGCGTCGATTGTTTTGACCGGAGCTGATTGGAGGCATTGAACCCTGTCGAGTGCTGATAGAAGCTAGGGCAAGAAGTGGGAGCGAGACAGCACCGGAACGATTTCTCGATCATCATCTGGGAAACGCTGTTCACCTCTTTCTATCACTCCGCGCCGTCCTGATTATTGTTGCAGCCTCAATCGCAACACTTGAAATTATCATTCGCGACATACCGCAATTGTGGCGTCAAGGCAGTGAGTACGATGCGCTGCATCAAATAATCCACAGTCTGTTGTTGGTGGCTATCGCTGCTGAGTTGGCTTTGCTTTTTCTATTTCACCGAACGAGCGCGGCAATTGAAGTGTTGATTTTCATCATTGCGCGCAAGATGGTCACGCCGGGAATTTCTGGTCTGGAATTGCTAGCTGGAGTGGCCGCTCTAGCGGGGCTAATCGTGATTCGTTATTACTTCATATCGACAAGAGATAGGGGCAAACAAGAATAGCGCGCTTGTATGGATGCTCATGAACGGCTTCAGGAAATCTCGTTGCCCTGGAATTGGAAAGCCCTGGCGTTGGATATAAACGTTTAAATCGTCCGATAATGGGATTGGATGATCCCACAACTGACTCAGTGAGTCAGGGTTCTGCTCCGTGAGCTGGTCCGTTGTCGCTGGACATAATCCTACTAAACTCGCGCGGTCTCGTATCTTTTCGCGAAAACATCTCGTTTGAACTGGTTAATCGAACATTGGCCAAAGGCTGGCATGCCGATTGAACATCTGGCGGCAAGTACTGCAATCCGCAAAGCACAACTAACAACCTGGAGACACTGAGATGAAGGACCTTTGGCAGGACTTGCGTTACGGCCTACAGACTATGCTGAAGAACCCAGGATTCACAGCGATCGCGTTGTTAACGCTGGCCCTGGGCATTGGCGCAAACACAGCTCTGTTTAGTGTGCTTGATGTGGTGTTGCTGAAGAAGCTGCCGGTAGTCAAGGATCCTGATAGTTTGGTGTTGTTCAATTCGGTCTCGAACAACCAGTTTACTCCCGGCAGTCATAATGGAACCAATCGACGTGACCCAAGTACGGGGTTGACCACACGATCCTCGTTTCCTTACCAGACGTTTCTGCGGTTACGTGAGCAACGTGGTGCTTGCACAGACATCATTGCGTTTGGCGCGATCGCTTTGAACGTGAATGCGAACGGTTCGGTGGATGTTGCCAACGCCCAGGCTGTCACAGGAAATTATTACGAAGTCCTCGGCGTTCCTGCTTTTCTTGGTCGCATGATTACTTACTCTGACGACAACTCCGCCGCTCCTCCTGTTGCCGTCATTAGTCATCGTTTCTGGCAAAAGCGGTTTGGCGGCAGTTCAGACGTTATTGGAAAGCAAATAAATCTCAATAATGTGCCCTTCACGATCGCTGGTGTCGCACCGCCAGGTTTTGAAGGTGCCATGGATCTTGGCTCGTCAATGGATGTGGCTATTCCCATGGGGTGGGAAACACAAGTCAGTGGTGATCGATCGGAGTTTATGGGTGCCGGTGACTGGTGGCTGAGAATTATGGGCAGGCTGAAACCAGGTGCGACGATCGAGCAAGCTCGAGACTCGTTGGATCTCGCGTTTCAACAATCTGCTCTCGAGCACCGCGAGGCACGGCAGGCCCAAAGAAAAGTGAGAGGGCAACAACCCATTAGTCAACTCGAGCCTAAGAATTACCCACATCTCGGAGCGATATCTGGAAATCGCGGCGAAATGAGTGGGAGGGAGTTTTTAGCCAAACCACTTCGTCTCTTATTGGGGGTAGTGGCCCTTGTGCTGCTAATCGCTTGCGCCAATGTCGCGAACCTGTTGTTGGTGCGCGCATCTTCGCGACAAAAAGAGATTGCTGTGCGTTTGGCAATCGGCGCGAGTCGCTGGCGTTTGATTCGACAATTGTTGACCGAAAGTTTGCTGTTATCAATCCTCGGTGGAGCTGCCGGCATATTACTCGCGTTATGGCTCAAAAATAGTCTGTTAGGAGTGAGCGAATGGGGTCGGGAGGGTTTCGCGGCGAACCCTCGCTTGGATCTGCGTGTGCTTGCCTTTACTTTTGGTCTCTCGCTCTTGACTGGCATTGTGTTCGGGACAGTTCCTGCCTTGCGGGCAACCAAGCTCGATCTTACGCCGGCACTTAAGGACACGGGTCGTGGTTCCAGCAGCACAACTCGCTCGCTCCTGAGTCGCTCACTGGTTGTGGCCCAAGTCTCACTGTCACTCTTGCTTTTAATTGGGGCGGGACTGTTGGTCCGCACTCTTATTAATTTGCACAAAGTCGAGACTGGATTCAACGAAGAGAATCTCCTGCTCTTCTACGTGGATCCCGGTCTGCTGGGTTACAAAGACGACCGCCTCCGCAACCTTTATCAACAATTGTTTGTTCGGCTTGAAGCTGTGCCGGGAGTGAGCGCCGTTACTTTCTCGCAGGTGCCTTTGCTTTCGCACGCTGCATCAAGTGGAACGTTTGATCTGCCGGGAGCGAAACCCGGCCCCGACGGCAGGGTTCCTCAGACAGGCGAAATCTATTTTCACAATGTGAGGGAGAATTTCTTTGAGGCGATGGAGATACCGATGCTCCTGGGGCGCACTTTCACCTCGAAAGATGATCTGAAAGCGCCAAAAGTCGCTGTTGTGAATCAGACCTTTGCAAAAACATATTTTC
Source organism: Blastocatellia bacterium (assembly GCA_003175865.1). Taxonomy (GTDB): domain Bacteria; phylum Acidobacteriota; class Blastocatellia; order Pyrinomonadales; family Pyrinomonadaceae; genus PSRF01. The sequence continues at coordinate 2,463 of PSRF01000323.1, read as the reverse complement.
CCGAAGGCAATCCGATCGGCAAACGATTTAGTCTGGATGTTGCGCGGCCAGATGAGATTGAAATCATTGGTCTGGTTAAAGACGCGAAGTATACGGCCCAGCGCGATGAGACTCCCGCGACCATGTATCGATCCTGGCTGCAAACTCCGTCGGTAATTCACATGATGTCGTTTGAGGTGCGTACTGCGGGTGACCCAAAGGCCTTTGTCGCGGCGATTCGCCAGGCGGTGCGCGAGGTCGAACCCAATCTACCACTGAACAACATCAAGACCCAGATCGAACAATCCAATGAAACTCTTTCGATGGAGAGGTTGTTCGCAAAGCTGATGAGTTTGTTCGGCTTGCTAGCACAACAACTCGCTTCCGTTGGACTCTACGGAGTGATGGCGTATTCGGTGTCGCGGCGCACGCATGAGATCGGTATTCGCATGGCGTTGGGCGCGAACCGTGGCAAGATGCTGACAATGATTCTGAAACAGGGAATGACGTTGACTTTGATCGGTGTAGTGCTTGGCCTTGGCGGCGCATACGTGCTTACGAAGTACTTGGAGAGTTACAACAGCATGCTCTTTGGGGTGCAGCCGAGAGACCCATTGACCTTTGGCATCACGGCAGTATTGCTCATAATCATTGCGTTACTGGCTTGTTTGATTCCAGCTCGCCGCGCTATGAAAGTCGATCCAATGGTGGCGTTGAGATACGAGTAAACCAGACCCACTCGAGCAATCAGATCCTCATTTCAGTTTCTCTCTACGTTACCTCTGCGTCCTCTGCGCCCCCGCGGTTTGAAGTTTGGCTTTAATACATAAACGGAGAGGATGCAGAGGTTAACGCAGAGAGGAACTTCCAAAGACACACTACTCTCAGAAATTCAATTGTTGAGCAATACTGACTACCGCACTATACTTCCTCTTGCCAGCCGTCGATCACAATCACATCACGGAGGTCTTATGAGCAACTGGAGAACGAAAACCCTTCAGGACTTCAGAGTCTTTCTCTATTCCGAGATCGCTTTCCTGATACTCGTCTTACTCCTCATCTTGATTCTTGCAACAAACGTCAGATCGCAGACACAGGCCACTAACTTACCTGGACCAAGCATTCGCGAAGGTAACCGGGCAATGGATGATTATGATCGCACCATTAACCGAATGAAGAATGACGCCAAAGCGGCAAATGAAAGAAGACGAAATTTGTTTCCTCAAATCAACGAGGATTTCCAGCGGATTCAGGTAATTCATAACGAGATCGTGCGAATGCTACAGCCTGATAAAACTCTCAATTTCGATCGATTAGCCGAACTATCTGAGGATATGAAGAAGCGAGTTGCTCGGCTTCGAGAAAATCTTGCGTTACCCCAAGCCGAAAAGACCGACGCACCATTGAGTCATACACAAATAATCGACGAAACGCAGGTTAAGAAAACTATTGTTGCGCTGCATGACCTCATTGTTGAATTCGTCGGAAATCCGCTTTTTAAAAATCTCGGCGTGATTGATGCAAAAGTGATTGAAACAGCAAGCGAGAATCTGGGAGAGATAATCAATACAAGTGACGAGATCAAACGAGAAGCGAAGGTGTTGAGTAAATCAGCAAGAAAGTAATCGCCAAGAGTGGTGTCGTGAGGACACAACTGGCGCGGACTGAAAAATTGGGGCGGGGTTGTGTCCCGCCCCAATGTTGTACTTCCGGCCTAACTACGTAATTCAAACAGGCCTCGAAGCCAACCAATCCCAGTTCAAATCAGAACGAATATCGCAATTGAATTCGTCCTGAGCGGAAACTGCGAAGCGTGGTGTTTGGACCACCATTGAGTTCCGGTTGGTTAAAGAACGTGTTGAAGACATCGCCGTCGCTATTACCACCCACAGTGGCTGCATCCCAGGTAAAGATCGGGTGGTTGAAGACGTTGAAGAAGTCGACACGGATCTCAAACTTGTCACTTTCCCACCGCGTAAACGGTATCTTGATCGCTTTGGTCAAGCTAACATCAAAGCGATTCAAGGTTGGTGCACGGAGTGTATTCCTCCCAACTATGCCGGTTCTAATTGAAGGATCCACTACAAACCGAGCATCGTTCAAAGCAATTGGTGTTACGAAGTCGTTTTTGCAATAACCTGTAGGCGACTCCACGTCACACAAACCGTTGAAGATGGCTACGGAATTTCGAGGAGCCGAAGGGTTGTTGAGCGCCGGACGATCGTTAGTAGCAACTCCGTCACCGTTGATATCGAAGCCATTCAAATAAGCGCTGTCGACTGCACCGGACTGAATTCGCCAGATACCCGACATCGTAAAGCCACTCGTAATCGCATGCACAATGCGGTTATCGGTGAAAGTTGGGATGTCGTAAAGGAACGTGACGTTAGCCGCATGTGGTACATCATAAGTGGCCACACTGCGATCAGCTCTTCTTCCACCGAAGAGACTCAGCAGATCAGAAGTTCTGCTCGACCCGCCGGA
>PSRF01000304.1 GCA_003175865.1 Blastocatellia bacterium | reverse complement strand
AAGAAACTCGAACCGGTGCCGTCGTAATCCCACTCGACAATCCTGCGTAAGATGTAGCGAGAAATTGAGGCTCCACGCTGCTGAAGCAGGTGGTCTCTGTGGAGTTCAACGTAACGCGTTCTAGCGAGAAGTTGAGACTCCACGACGCTAAAGCGTGTGGCGTCTTATTTTCACAACTGCGACAGTCCGTGGGATTCGGCAAAACAACAGTTTCCATTCTACATCGTGTCTTTTTTAGTTCCCGCCAATAATCTATACCCAAAATAGATCGCAAACCCCACGACGATCGCGAGCGCGCTCATCTTTGCCTCCTGCAGAGTGCTGTTGAGTAACAGCCAGGCAATAAGAATTACGGCAATCGCTGCGAACAACGGACCTGCCGGCAAGTTAAAGAGTGCTGCTGGAGCCTGCACACGGTGTCGAAATACCGGCAAAGAAATGGCGGTGGCGGCGTAGGTGATCAGGCGCGCGATAGCACTGATTGTGAGCGCCGCTACAAAAGAACTCTTGAGTGTCATGAACAGCATCACTGCACTCGTGACGATGATCGCAACATACGGAACGAATGTTTTTGGATGGACCTTACCTAGGAGTGTTGGCAACTGTTTCTGTTCGGCCATCGCGAACGGGATTCGCGAACCCGAAAGAACCAGGATGTTCAAATTCCCGATAATCGAGATGATGGCTCCAGCGGAGATGAGTGCACCACCCGCAACTCCGAGGAACCGCATTCCCGCATCGGCAAGAGGCTTTTGGGATTGTGCCAACTCCGGTAATGTGCCGACACAGACAATTTGAATGAAAATGTAAAACGTCGCGACTACGCCGAGTGCAATGAGAAGTGCCCGCGGAAGATCTCTTTGCGGATCGCGAGTTTCTCCTGCTGGAATGACTGCCATTTCAAATCCAGTGAAGGCATAGATCAAAAGCAACACCGATTGAGAGAACGCGTGAGTGCTTGGCGACGGACCAAATGTGTAAGCTTGCGGATTTAGAAAGAACAAGCCGGCAGCGATGAAAATGAGCATGGGGAGAAGCTTGCCGATGGTGAAAACGTTACTAACGTTCGCAGCTTGACGAATGCCGAGAAGGTTTATTGTCATCAGAGCCACAACTGTTGCGATGATCACTACTGCGCGCCAAAACGGTGTTGTGGCACCTGCCCAGAAGTAACCGAGATAGTTGATCATTAGGTTGCAGTTAGCAGCAAAAGCGGTGAGTCGTGCTAGCCAAATTAACCAACCGATTTGAAAAGCAGTCGTAGGTCCGTACGCTTCGCGCGCGTAGAGATATGGACCGCCAGTCTCGTCGAAGCGGCTGCTAACTTCGGCGAAACAAAGAATGATTATCGCAACCACGAGGGCGCAAGCCACGAATGCGATAAGGCTGTACGTCCCGATAAGTGCGTAGACTTTGGCAGGTAATCCAAAGATTCCTGCTCCGATAATGCCGTTGATTGTTACTGCTACGAGATCCCAGCGACGGATGCCGCGGACGAGTCCTTCGTCAGATGTGTTAGGCACCGCAGGCTTATAACAAGAATTACTGTGATAGCAAAGTGCAAGACTATTGTGTTCTTTGTACTTTGTGCTTCGTACTTTGTTTTTGTGCGTATGCGATGCAGTTGCGAACGTCAACGTAAAGTGCAACAAGGGAGGTCAACCCACGAAGTACAAAGAACAAAGCACAAAGAACTTTTGTATTGCTCGAACTATGTCTGCCGTAATAGTCTCTCGTTAAGCTCAACTCAGTAAACTTTTCACGGAACATTATGATGCGGATAAAAACACTAACTGCAATCTGTGCCTTGCTCGTCATTTCTGTTTTCGAAGTCAATGCTCAACAAACTACATTGCAGGACCTGGTAAATCGCGCTGCGAAAACAACTCTCGATAAATTCGCCGACAAGAAGCTTACCGAGGCGCAACTTTCGATCACGCTTATCAACCTTCGAGATGCAGCCCATCCGGTCACAGCAAGTTTTCATGGCAATGAACGAGTCTACCCAGCCAGTGTAGTCAAGCTGTTCTACCTCGTTGCCGCTGAGCACTTGCTCGAGGAAAAACAGATCGAAGAATCGCCAGAGTTGTTGCGAGCTTTGAAAGACATGATTGTCGATTCTTCGAACGAGGCGACGCAGTACGTTGTTGACGTTGTGACGCACACTACCGGTGGCTACGAACTCAGTGCGAAAGAAATGGAAGAGTGGCAGTACAAACGCAACGCTGTGAACCGTTACTTCTCATCGCTGGGTTACACCAACATCAATGTCAACCAAAAGACATTCTGCGAAGACGCGTACGGGAGGGAACATGTTTCCCGTGGTCCGAATGGTGAAAATCGAAACAAACTTACCACCGATGCTACAGCGCGCTTGTTGATGGAAATCATCCTCGGGAAGGCCGCCAACCCGGCTCGCTCGACATTCATGACCAATTTGCTGAAGCGAGAATATGCCGGCAAGAGTAATGACAACGACGATCAGGGGCATGGCTTTACGGGCATTGCTCTACAGGGAATTGAAGGTGCGAAGTTGTGGTCGAAAGCGGGTTGGACCAGTACAACGCGACACGACGCGGCTTACGTTGAGCTACCAGATGGTTCGAAGTTTGTAATGGTGGTTTTTACGACCGACCATGCAACGGAACGTGAGATCATTCCGACGGTTGCTCGCGAGATCATTTCCGGCATTCGCGAAGTAAAGTAGATTCTGCGAATCAATCAAAGGATAACGTCTCGACGCGTCGCGTTTTCTGCAGCGTCGTGTTGATAGATCTCTGACAATTGGAACCTCCGAGCGCGTCGCGGTGTCTAAGTTGATGCAGTTTTTTGACGTCAGCTCGGAGGATCCGCCATGGATACAAAAGGAGGCGAAAAGAAAACGGCCCCATTCATCAATGTCACGCCGTTGATTGATGTGCTCTTAGTAATGCTCATTATCTTTATGGTTGCTGCGCCATTGAAACCACATCGTTTTATGGCAAAGGTTCCATCTCCCCCTCAAGATCTCAAGGGAATCCAACCGAACATCAACACTCTTGTGGTCACAATCGAGCCCGATCGCACACTCAAACTGAATAGTCTGGTAGACATGGGCACCGTTGATGATGCTTCAAAGCTGAGTCTGAAGCTCATAAGTCTATTCGCCGAACGATCGAAGAATCACGTCTATCGTGATGAGTTGCGCGCGAGGCTTGACCTGCCGGAAAGCATGCGTATCGAGAAGACCGTTTTCATCAAAGCGCCGCGTCAGATTACGTACGGTGAAGTCGCACGAGTGATGGATGCTCTGAAAGGCACAGGCGCGGACCCGATCGGCCTACAATTAGATGGTCTGCAGTAAACAAGGCGCAATTAGTGAAACCAGAGCGCTAGAGACGTAGTTTGTCTTGGGACTTAGTTGCTGTTAGTTCGTGTGACGTTCGTGGATCGTTCGTTCTCGGTGGAAAAATAGACTATCCACGAATCACACGAACAAAGACTGATAATAATTTGAGTCTTGACCAGTCTCTGGAACGGCAGGTAATTATCACTCGGCTCAGTGGTTGAAGGATGACGACCGGTGGCTCTTGTTCTCGGTTCACTAATTTATGATTTCCCCTTCGTTTACCTTCAGCACAGCGAAATTCTCACGACGTGACCCGCCTCTCTGTTAGAATTTCAGCGCGCACATGCACTTCACGGTGAAGGGATTCATCACATGAATCGTCGCTATGCTTTCTTGGTGTCATTAACGCTGTTCATCACCTTCTCCTCACTCATTGCTCAAGAGCCAGGTGGTGGCAGTCTTCGTCCCGATATTACCGGCGGTGCTGACCTTATTTTTCGCCCGCCTAAAAACCCAACTATCCAGGATCTCGGTGGCGGAGGTCGCGTGGCTGGCAGGTCTGACACTAAACCAAAGGAGCGAAAACAAGATCCAATCCTCAAACGTGCAAACGCTGCCCGAAGTGCACCCAAGCCACGCTACGGTGAGGCAGAGCAGCAATATCGACTAGCGACAGAAGTGGCGCCCGACGATGCACGCGCGTTTGCTGGTTTGGGAAATGTCTACGTCGATCAGGGAAAGTTTACAGAAGCAGTAGATGCGTACCAGAAGGCGCTGAAGATTGATCCTGAATACAAGGATGCATACCTGCCGCTCGCGTTTTCACTGGCACGTTTGAATCGTTACAACGAAGCGCTTGAGATTTATCAGAAAGCTCAAAAAGCGGAGCCGAATAATCCAGAGGTCTACAATAATGTTAGCTTTGCATACAACCACCTCGATCGTTTTCAGGATGCGGTTGATGCTTCACAACAGGCGATCAAGTTGTTGGGGGCAACTGGCGAGGCCTACACGCAAGGCTTTCAGGAGCGCAAAGAGGTCTTGTCGTACGCCTACAAGAACCTGGGGAACGCGTTCAACGGTTTGAAGCGTTATGAGGAAGCGGCAAATGCTCTGAAGGAAGCAGCAAAGATCGAGCCGACGAACGCTGCTGCGCATTTCAATCTCGGCCTGACTCTCTACAACGCGGGCCGTTACTCAGAAGCAATCGAAGCTTACAAGGAAGTTATCAAACTAAGACCTAACCTGGCCCAGGCTCATTACAACTTAGGCCTCACTTACATGGCGATCAATGATAAGACGCAGGCAAAGGCTGAATACGAAATACTCAAAAACCTAAACGTCGATCTCGCAAACCAGTTAGCCGAAATGATCAAGAGATAACCATTCTTCCCTAGAACTTTTAACAGGTACGTCACCCAAACTGATCTGATACCTTTCGAGGAGTCAGTCCTCGTCCAGTTGTGGGTTTTTGATTCCTCTGAGGGAGATGTTGTTTCATGAGTCGAACAAAAATGCTCGCCACAATTCTGATAATGAGTTGTTGTGCTGTAGCAATCGCGAAATCGAAAGAAGAGAAACAGGCAGAGGCTCGCAAGAAAGCGGCCGAGACCATGGAGAGGCTTTACAAAGCCAAACCATCAGCGAGGGCAGGAATTAAAGCGGCTGCCGGATATGCTGTGTTCACAAGTAAGAGCTTGAAGATTCTTGTTGGCGGTGGTGGGAAAGGTCAGGGAATTGCCGTCGACAATGCAACGCAGAAAATCACCTACATGAAGATGCGTGAGATTCAAGCAGGCCTTGGTATGGGCGCGAAAAAATTCAGTGTTATCTTCGTGTTTGAAACCAAAGATGGGTTACAGCGATTCATCGATAACGGCTGGGAGTTTGGCGGGCAAACAACAGCGGCTGCGAAATCCGGCGATGGAGGTGGTTCATTGCAAGGCGCTACGTCAGTCTCACCTGGAGTGTGGATGTATCAATTGACGGACAAAGGACTCGCACTTGAACTTACCGCCAAGGGAACAAAGTATTCAAAAGACGATGATCTAAACTAAGTGTTCAATTGGGAGAGTGTTTGTTTTAATCCACGCACATCAGATTTCATGGAAACCAAAAACGCGGCAGGTCGTTCGACCTGCCGCATTGTTTTTGTGAACTGGTGAGCCGTGGAGGGCTCGAACCTCCGACCCGCTGATTAAGAGTGCGTTCGAAGGCACTTCAGCAGGTTATGGCTCTTACGATTTACTAACACTTGTTACAGGTTGCAGCCGCCATTAAGTCCATTTATCACTGCCTATTGATGCCTGATTATCGGAATTCTGGTCACAAGTTGGTCACAAATTGAAATCCTCAAATAACCTATCTGTTTAATCCAACCGCATGTGCAGAAATTTCTCTCTAACGCGGCAACGACGCCACGCACGATGATCAGTCGTCCCGACATGCTTCATGTGTATACGACTGAGTGTGTATACGACTGAGAACCTTAGGGCTGGGATGACCAGCAGAGAGGTCTCCTCTAAGCGACTTAGCGCTACGGCTGCGTCCAAAACTCGGCCATTGTGTTTACGATCCGGAACGAGTTATTCATGCTGATGAAGAACGAACATGCCAAAGAATCACGCACAGCGGTATTATCCTGTCTTTCTACTATCTTCGCTGACGGTAGTAGTTGTAGATGCCACCATACTTACGATCACCGGGAACAACATGCAGCAGCTTAAAAAGGACCTGCATACACTTGCGATTGCAGCATTCATGATGTCAATCGCGGGCGCCTGTCCATGGATCTCTCCCTATCTCGCTCATCATTTCTCGATGGGCCAAATTTACGAAGGTGTATCCGCTGCAATGTCACAATTTGCTGCAATGGTGATTCGGCGTTGAGGCATACAGCACGACGGCCCGCAGCCGGAATTAACCAGTTGGCCCAGAACACTCAAGCTCAAGGCACTTACGACGCTCAGACGACTGAAGCGAGAGCTAATCGTGAATCAGGGATGCTGCGCAATCAAGCAGGATTCATCGCACGCAAAGCTTCTGCTCTTTCCGCCGGCACAAGCTTCCGTCGTTAACGCGATGGCATCAGCTCGCGTCGGAGTGAGTCAGGCTTACGCGATGTTTGGCAGTGCGACTGAAGGACTCGAAGGCAATAAGGAGAAGCTTTCAAACTATGCTCGTGAGCGATCAGTCGCCGATAACATTGCACAAAGCAGACGTCAAATTGTTGAAGCGAACACTGACTCTCAAGCTGGACGCAAGCAAGAATGGTCCAGAAGAATCGGTGCGGTTCCTATCGTTGGTCCACCCTCAATCAAACATTATTCGTGAAGGTGTCAGCGGCATCGTCTCATCGGCAATTAATGGCAAGCATGGCGCCTGCCGCTAACACTGCGTCAACGTGGTTCTGACGGCGCGCGGATTGGATACGTGAACGCACCGAATCAAAACGCAACCAAGTACGCCACTGATGTTAACCAGGCGAATCGCGATACTGGAGATCGCATCGCGTCGATTTTAGTACAGCGCTGAATTCACCGGGGGACTGACGGGAGCCGAAATTACGCAAAAAAGGCAATCGACTCAGCGAAGCTACAAGCGATCTCAACCATTATAAGTCGTATGGGTGCAAACCTCGCGTAAGATATTGAAAAAGGAATGGAGATGCGATGCTAAATTGAGAAAAGAGTAAGAGGGTTCGCTTCTAATGGCCATTTCCAATTTCGCACGCTTCCGAATCCGTTTAAATAAATGTCAATTGCTGCTGAGCTCCGCGTGAAGAAATTCAATAATTCAAATGAGTTTGAAGTGTGACGGAAAAGAATGGCGAACTTTTTTGACTCCGACTCCGCTTGAATGTGTCCCGCGGCAAGCGAATCTTCGCGCATTGATTATGATCTCAAGACTGCGCAGTCATAATGGCGACGAGAGGGGTAACACAATGAGATCGCTCTTTGAGAGAGAATCATTTGACAAGTTAAAATGCTAGAGACTTGAGTGTACGAGTCTTTAAGATCTGGGCTTATTTTTTGTTCACACTAGCATTCAGTGAGAGGTCCTGGTTTTGGCCTGACCTCTATGAACTCTCCGGGATGGATGAAGGCCATAGTTTGTCCATTAATACGAGCCCGGTACAACCTGAACGAGG
>PSRF01000261.1 GCA_003175865.1 Blastocatellia bacterium | reverse complement strand
CGGATACAGACTGCCGCTGATAGTCAAAACAGCGGTAACGGCAATGGTCCATTTTTGAAAGCTTCATATGACTCTCTCATTTGAAACGAAACGTGGAAGGTCGACCGAAATGACTCACGATGCCGCAGATATTTGAGAGGTGCTTTCAATATCAAATTTGTTGAGGGGGAGATGGTGATGTCGCACTCTTCTTGCCGTGTTTATGACGTCTACGTCCGTGTCCGCGCAGTGTCCAAGGCAATGCAAAACCAGTAAATAGTAAGTTGCAATGATCGCACAAAAGATGATAGATGCCAAACATTCGCATAATTAGCGGCGTGCGCTTGTAACCATGTCGAATTCTCGAACTTCCGCACTTAGGGCATTTTTGCCATGTCATCAGCTATTAACTGCTTCTTTCTTCAGTGTTCCTTCTTTGATTCATTCCCGTTGTTCGACGCACGTGAACGCAAACTGCTACGAAGCTTCTCAATCTCTCCCTCGATACGTGCCGTACCCGCCTCACGAACATCGGCCTTGACGTTTTCATCATTCAAATAGAAGAGCGCATCTTTGTAGCGTTCAATAGCGCGACGATGATGTCCTTTGAAGGCGGAACGTTCTGCAAGCTCAACCCAGTGGGCCACCTTAACAGAAGCCATGAATTCTCTGATCACGGTTTTCGACTCTTTGAGTTCAGGTTCTGTTGGATAGACTCTTAAAGCCGAATCAATGCACTCAAGCGCTCTGTTTGCAGTCTCGATCTTGTCCATCAATCGTGCACGCTGCTGAGCCTCACGGGTTAAAGCCAACGACTGATCGCGCGCCCAAATCAGAAGATGATGTTTGTGCAATGTCCGCACCCGTTCCTGTCCAGCCCTTAAGGCGATTCCCTTTTCGGTGCCAACAGTACCGGACCTCAACGCCTCATCTGTTGATGCGAGAAAGTCATTGCACAACTGTGCGACGTCAAGGTGTGCTTCAGGTGATGCCCCTGGAACATCTGCAGCCGCCGATCGCTTTTGTATCAACCTGAGTGCGGCTGAATGAACTGAAGCAGAAAAGCCCTTCTTCTGACTTCGGCCACTACTCTCACTTCGACTTTTCGACTGATGTTCAATTCCGTGTTCCAAAAGGTATCGGGTCCAGGCGCGTCTCATTACAACCTCTCGCGCTGATAACGCAACCAGTAAAACAACGCTTGCCGCGAGTCCTGCCGGCAGCCATGGGGCCTCATCGCCACCGCTGACCAACATCCACCAAAGCGCAGCGAACAAGACCAACGCAGCAATCATCGCAACCACCAAGTACCCGGTACTCGACGGCATGTGTGACCGCGAAGTCCGCCCGCGTGCCATTTCAGCGGATCGCGACTGAGAACGCGAGCTTCTCGGGAAAAACTGATCAGCTGAGTTGTTCCCCAAACAATCGCCTCCAGGCTCGATGCCCAACCATGTAAACTACTACGAATTTAAGAGACTCACGTGCTGCGGGGATACGTCGCTCAAAACCTTAGTGTGTCAATAGTCGGCTTTTTTTGTTAGTGCTGTCAATATACGATGCGTAGCGCAATAAACACCCAATGAGAAGGACTGACGAAATGGCAGATAAAAAGTTTGCAAACAAAGTGGCCTTTGTGACCGGCGCGACCTCAGGGATTGGACATGCCTGTGCCCTCGCTTTCGCCGCTGAAGGGGCACGTCTCGCATGTGTTGGAAGAAATGAAGAAGCGTTAAAAGCTGTATCCAGGGAGATAACAAACCTTGGGACCGATGTGCTGCCAATCAGAGCTGACGTATCAAGTGACGATGAAGCAGCAAATGCAGTATCAAGAGCCGTTGAACAGTTTGGCGGCATTGATGTATTGGTCAACGCTGCCGGACACATCAGTAGTGGGACCATTGAAACCACTGAACTGTCGGCCTGGGACGAAATGCTTAATGTAAATGTCCGCGCGGTATTCCATCTCATGCAAAGAGCTATGCCCAGTCTGATTGAACGTCGCGGAAGTATCGTGAACGTTTCGAGCGTTACCGGACTACGTGCGTTTCCCGGCGTGTTGGCGTACTGCGTATCAAAAGCCGCACTCGATCAATTGACGCGCTGTGCTTCGCTTGAGATGGCAGCAAAGAGTGTACGAATTAATGCGGTAAATCCGGGCGTTGTCGTTACACAAATTCATAAACGAGGCGGCATGGACCAGGAGGCTTATGATGCATTCCTTGAACGATCGAAGACCACCCATCCGTTGGGACGTGTTGGCCGTCCCGAAGAAATCGCTGCGCTCGTGTTGTTTCTTGCCTCTGATGAGGCGTCGTGGATTACCGGTGCCACCTACTCCATCGATGGCGGACGAGCGCAAACTTGCGCAAGGTAGGTTATCGAAACTGAATTTACTGGTCGGCCGATATCCCCAGTGGATATACTCCAGACCCTAGTTCTCAAAAGATTGGAATTAAAAGGATCCGCGATCCATGTACTCGCCTGATCCAAACATCAACAATCCGCTTTACTCGAATCGTGCACCTACCATTGTTATCAAGCCCACGGCTCAAACAAATGTCATTAAGGTTGCGCTCGGAATTATCGCGGCTCTGATCGCGTTGCTTCTTGGGTTACTCGTGCTCCTTGTGATTGGTATTGAGACTGGACCTGTTGCGTTCCTTATTGGTTTGGTAACCGCCACGATTCCGGTTCCGTTCTACGTAGTGCTGGTCTTATGGCTTGACCGCTATGAATCCGAACCATTCTGGATGCTGGCAACCGCGTTTTTTTGGGGAGCATTGATTGCGACATTTTTCGCGTTTCTGTTCAACACAATTACGGGAGCGATCGTTGGGTCACTAGCCTCTAACGAAAATGCAGGCAACGTCTTTGCGGCCGTCTTTGCGGCACCCTTATTCGAGGAAACTGGGAAGGCAACGATTCTTTTCGTGTTCTATTTTTGGAAGAAGGACGAATTCGATGGTGTTGTGGATGGAATCGTCTATGCGGCACTGGTAGGACTGGGTTTCGCAATGACTGAGAACATCCAGTACTACGGCAAGGCTGTCCTCAATGGAGGCGGCGGCGAACTTACTCTTACGTTCTTTGTTAGAGGAGCGCTGGCTCCGTTTTCACATCCGTTCTTTACTAGTATGACTGGAATTGGCCTGGGCTTAGCGCGCCAATCAAGAAACACGGCTGTTAAATTCATCTGCCCGGTCATTGGGTTATTGATGGCCATGAGTATGCACAGCATTTGGAATGGGTCAGCTGCGCTGTTCGGTGGGATTGGTTTTCTTTTGGCGTACATCTGCATCATGTGTCCGGCCTTTATCGTCGTTCTTGTTGTGCTCGGATTGGCGTTACGCCGTGAGGGCCAAATCGTCCGGGAGTTTCTCATGCCGGATCTGCAAGGTGGATTACTAACTCGAGAAGAGTACACGCAACTGGGTTCAATCCTCGGTAGAATGGGTTCTTCATTTAATGCTCTTTCACAGCGAGGAGTGCGCGCATGGCAAACCCGGAGACGTTTTAACCAAATTGCCAGCGAACTTGCGTTTCATCGCAGCCGTGTCGCGCGTGGAGTTTGTCGATCGGACCAGGACGTTCGTGAGATCGAGTATGCGTATGTTTACGCTCTTAAAGAATTGATCGCACAGATTCGTGCACGTTAACTCTGTTGAGAACAATTAAGACTCGCGAGTTTTCTTTGTTGTAGCTTATACTTGGGCTCGCCAGCGCAAGGTCTTTTCACCAGAGCTGACCGTGAAAATCCAACTCCTTCCCAGCACTTTTGACGACCGGGGTCACGCAACCCTGGAACAGCGTCTGACTTGTTTTCTGATTGACGACCGCGTCGCCGTCGATGCGGGTAGTATTGCGATTGCCCTTTCAGCAGAACAGCGGACTACAGTTCGCGACATCATCGTCACCCATCCTCACATGGACCACATCGCATCGCTTCCAATCTTCATAGATGATCTGTATCCGTCGTTGAAGGAGCCAATGCGCATTCATGCAACGAAGGAAGTTATCGAGCTTCTTGAGCGCGACGTCTTCAATTGGAACGTTTATCCGCGGTTTTCAGATTTACAAAACGATTATGGACCAGTAATGGAATACGTGCCGATTCCTGAAGATGGACGATGCAAGGTGGCGCATTTGGACGTTGTGGCGATACCCGTAAATCACATCGTCCCCACCGTTGGTCTAATTGTGTCAGACGATCGAGTGAGTATTGCGTTTAGTTCGGACACTGCAGAAACCGATGAATTTTGGAAAGTGCTGAATCAAACTCAAAAGCTGGATGCTCTTCTAATTGAAGCGTCATTCCCGAATGATATGGCCAAACTCGCAGAGGTCTCACGACATTTCACACCGGCGTCGCTCGGCAAGGAGTTGACGAAACTGAGTCACAACGGCATGGACATTCTCGCGGTCCATCTCAAACCATCTTATCGGGACAAAATAATCGATGAGTTGAATGAGTTGAAAATTCCCGGACTGGACGTAATGAAACCGGGTAAGACGTATTCCTGGTGAACTTCGGGGTTAGTATCTAGGAAACAGGTTCGAATTCTCTTGCGGCGTGTTCGCCATCAGCGCCATGAAGCGAAACGCGCCCGCTGGGCAGTAATTCCTTTACACGAAATGTGCGCTCTTCACGTTCTCGACCCGGCATCAACTCCGCGCGAAACGTGACCATCATGCCTGGCCGCGCCCAAACGTCGCCTGGTCTCTCTCTCGCCTGTCCTGCCTTGTTCTTTCTAATCAAGTAAACTCCTGCGGCCCCAACAGCTCCTGCAGCCAGAGCCAAACCACCAATCACCCGCCGGGTAGTCTTGCTCATGCGTTATTCACACAGTGGATCCAAACGTGCGGTAATAGTTGGTAGTCCACTCAATGCTCGTTCAGCGTTAAGAGCGGTGAAGTGAGTCCACTCCGCGGGCACTCCGTTCTCCGGGAATATTGCTTCGGCCGGACACTCGGGAACACAGGCGTCGCAATCGATACACGTTTCCGGATTGATCACCAGCATATCGTCATCGAGATGAAAAGCCTCAACTGGACAAACCAGAGCACAATCAGTGTAACGACAGTTAACGCACGGTTCAGCGACAACGTAGGTCATTTCGGCTTCAGCCTCCTAAAGACAACGGAAATAGTGTCGAGCTTTGATGATTGCAGGTCGCAGCTATATTAACCACGAATCACAAAGTATGGAAGATGAAACCGAATTTGCTTCAAAGTTCGTCGTCAGGTCCGATCTCTGGTCGCCGTTTGTGCTTGGCTTTACGACCCGCCGGTCTGGCCACCTCGTCTGGCTTAGCACGTGAGAGAGGGTGTCCAGGAGGAGCGGACGGTTTTCGGATACTGTCGAAGATTGGCCGGGCCGAATGCCCTTTTGCGATTTTGCGCGGAGAGCTTTTTCTTACCATGTCGAACCTGCCGATTTAGATGTATTTGGGGTTTGCCGATGCTAGACCTGTCATCGGCGGGTGTCAACAAAATGCCCGCCAAACAAGAGAGGCCGTTTCCGGCCTCTCAAGTACGTACGTCTTAGAATGCTGAGAGGAGTTTATGCTTCGCTGCCTCGCGGAGTCTTTGAAAGGATTCTTAGGGCGTTCGTCGTTTCTGTTCGACGCTTCTGCTGAAACTCATTAACCCAATTGGTGACAGTACCAACCATTTCGCGAGCTGCCTCTCTGGCGGAATTGGCTTTCGGTTTGGCAGCCGGGCGAGCTTGGTCGCCTTTTTTAACGATTCGGATTGTTTTCTTGTTTGACATCTCTAGTTTATTCAGGTTTTGCGAAGATCTTTTAATGTATCGAACGAATTTTTCGCCACCTGGTTCCCAAAATTTATTATAAGAACGCTGGACGTCACCAAACCTTGCAAAGAGGGGGCCACAGTAGCTAACGCGCAATTGGAGCGGAAAAAGGGTCATCCCCGAATGATCGTCCGAACAATTTTTTCCATATGGGGCATTTTTGCTCGCAAATGGTACACACCTCAGTGTTCGGTTGTGCTCACAAGAACACCTTCTGTGTCCAAAGCGAACGACTGCGCGTGTCGCTTATGTTCCATGTCCAGCGCCCAAACCGCTTTGTGAGTGCGATAGATGACCAGTGCAAGCCCGATTGCACCCCCGACGTTTACGTACTTCAAACCTGAGATCATGTAGCGCGTTCCGTACTGCGCGATTAAGGCGTTGATTACGATCAGCGCGAGACGAAACTCAGTTGGGCCAAACTTGAGGTAGCTGATTCTCAGCCGGTCGGTCGCCGCGAACGCGAGAAATGTGCTGAACTCGTAGCCAGCGAAGATCGCCAGAAGAATTAGAATCTGATAACGAGATTTCTCCGGCAGGATGAAGGCATAACCAATGATCACAGAGCAGAGGAAAAAGTAGTCAAGTAGGTGATCCATGTAGTATCCCCACCGAACCAGGCCAGTATTTCTGTATTTGCCAACCTTCCCATCGTAGTGATCAGTTACATACTGAAAGAAGATCATCAGAGAGACCATCCAAAGCCAACTACGATCTGATTTAGCCCAGTACGAGAACAAGAGAATAAGAGCCGACCAGACGAGCGTTAGCATCGTCAGGTGGTACGTTTCCAGCCAAGAGGGAATCCTTGGCAGTACTGTCGGTGCCAATCGACGTTCGAGTGGAGTAAGAAAGGAGGTGTTCGTTTTGTTCGCTCCCGCGAACTGTTGAGTTTCAATCATTTGTCGTCAATTCATTTTTGACCGAAGTTCAAAGACAAACTAAGCCGTCAATGTGCAAAGGCTGAGCCGCTTTTGTTTCTGGTTTTATCGGCTGGATTGAACGCCGCTGGAAAAGTCGTGACTTACGAACGGAGCATTTCTCCGACTGATGTCAGGTTTTGATGAGGATCTACTCTTAGATAAAAACGACTGACTGAGAACTGGGTATCTCAAACCGCCGACGACATCTCACATTCCGGCACGCGAGCATGTCGTCAATTCTCACGAGGTAATCTCTAGATTTGTTGAACCTGGCGCGGTCCAGTTCGTTTGCGCCGCGTGGTAGTTGCGACTTCTTTGTCCGTTTTAGCCAACGTACGTCGTACTCCGCACGTTCGCGACAAAACGGACAACTGTAAGTCGCCTTTTTTACTTCCTCTTTTTCGTTAAAGAAATCTCTTTCGTTCATCGCTATTCATCCCTGCTCACTGCTCACAAAGTTCTCGCAGATAACGAAAACTGTAGATACCTGTTTCGTGTCCGTCGCTCCAGCGGAAGTTCAGCGCGTACCTGCCAACGACACTAACGTCATTGATCTGAAGATCGTCAGAAATCGTTTGCGGTTTCAACGTTCGTTCGCCTGTCCATTCGTTGACACACTGTGCGCACGGACAAGCGCGACGCAGCGTTGATGCTACAAACACACACTCTCGATCATCTGACCAGATAATCCGCAGAGTCGCGTCATCCAATTGTTTGATCTCCCGTGGTTCTATTGCCATCAATGTTATTCGGCCGACTCGGTTGCCTGCGCTACAGCTCCAGCTTTGATCTGATAATGTGAGGCATTCCAAACTGCTTTACCGTTTCGCAAAATGATAACTTGCGGAGACTCGTGACGAATGCCGGTGATCGTCGCAAGTTCGCGTGAGACGTCGCGTGCTGTCTGAACCACTACCAGACTAACGTCACCTTCATACTTCTCCATTTCACGATAAGCCGCAGCACTAATTCCACACGCAGTGCTGTGCTTAAAGACGACCACCGGATGTGACTTTGAATTATCAATCAGCGTGTCTAGCGCCTCGCGAGTATCGACAGGCAAGAAGTTCTTTCCCATTCCGTTTTGTGATTGTTCCCTTCCTGTCGATATTAGCCTACAGAACTTAAGCCGGACAAATCAGGGGGCTCGAGGCATTTCAACGAGCATTAGGAAAGTTATTTTCTCGACGGGCGAAATCTTTGTTGACGCCAAAAGAAAATGAGCTTATTGTGCCGTCCTCAAAGATCGAGAAAGTATTGGCTGTCCTCAGAGCCTTTAACTCCTGAATAGCCTCACGAGCATCTCTACAAAAGATTCTCCTGCTTTCTCAGAACGGCCGCAGTGTGGTCCCAACCTCTTCTGCGACCTCAACCCTCATCAAAGGAGAAAGTGTATGAATAACTTGTCCAATCCTCACCTTCAACGAATCGCTGTCCTTCAAAGGATTATCATTTCCATGATCGTCCTTTGCGGAACTGCAGCCGCAGTCAGGGCAGACGAAATTGCTGTCTGGAATTTCAACGACTCTGATCTGGTGGTCGACCACGGTAGTGGAACGATGACCAGCAACTTCAATGTAACGAACATTGTGTTCGCTGCAGGTACAACAAACAACGCACGACTCGGCGATGTTGCTGGGCAGGCGCTATCGCTACAAGGAGGGACCAGTAATGCAAACAACGGTCGAAACATTACGGTCAATGTAAGCACCGTCGGCTTCGACAATATCATTGTGAGCTTCGCAACGCAGGGTACCAGTACCGGTTTTACGAGTAATCAGTTCCAGTACAGCACCGATGGCGTCAACTTCCTGGACTTCGGCTCACCTTATGTCCCGGCCGCTACCTTTGGTGCTGTTCCACTGATCTTCACACTGACCAGCATCACCGGGTTGAACAATAATCCAAACGCTGCTTTTCGCATTG
The DNA here is from genome assembly GCA_003175865.1 of Blastocatellia bacterium. Lineage (GTDB taxonomy): Bacteria > Acidobacteriota > Blastocatellia > Pyrinomonadales > Pyrinomonadaceae > PSRF01. The sequence continues at coordinate 5,339 of PSRF01000261.1, read as the reverse complement.
TGTTCAATGGTGCGACATCTTCAACAGGTAACAATCGAATCGACAACTTCGTGGTAGAGGGAACAAGCACAGCGATTCCCTCGATTCCAGAACCGACCACATGTCTACTTTTCCTTACGGGATTGAGCGGACTGTTGGGAGCCAGATACAAAAAGCGGGTGGGTGCCAAGTAGGCGCCCGCCCGCTATTTAGTGCTTGTAAATTATGGCTAGTTCCAATCCCCGACGAGTACAAACGGTGCCCAATAAAATGGCGCACTGTACTTCTTGCCGGAGATCATCGCGAGTTGTGCAGCACGCAGCGCCGACGACGATGGAACATCACCACCAGCCAGCAAGCGGTGGTAGAAGTCTGTCATCAAATCCGCTGTCGACTTGTCGGCAACGGACCACAACGTGACTCCAACAGTCGGCGCTCCGGCATACATGAAAGCACGCGTCAGGCCCATTACACCTTCACCACGCTTCTCTTTGCCTAAACCGGTTTCGCAGGCTGACAACATCACTAGAGGAGAACCAAGCCGCAGATTAAATACTTCGTCAGTTCGTAGAAAACCGTCGCTTTTCTTGTTGCCAACCAGGGACAGCACTACACCGGTGAACTGCGGTCGCTCCGCATTCAAAAGGCCGTGCGTGGCAACATGAATGATTCTGTACTTGCTGACATCGCGAGTTTCGACGTTGTCCTCGCTGGCATCTAGATCCAGCCAAACATCTGCCTGCGCTCCAGACGATTTGGCCAGTTTGGAAATCTGATCGGCTTCCACGCGAGTACCGGTAAGACGAGCCAACGGCAGTCCTTCCATTTTTGCCGAGGTTGCCGACGTCGCGGCGGAGTCTCCTTCAACGTCGGTCAATGCGCTTTGAATGCCGAGTCCACGGGTTTCATTTCCTGCAGCTGGTGCTGCTGCAGCACCTTTAGCACGCGTATCACTCGAGTTGAATACAGGATCAGCAATCACCAGCATCGCTTTGCCTGTTGGCTTACCGCGCTGTTGCTTAATAGCTCCGACAACTGACGCCGAAGGACTGTACACAATCTCGTTCGACTTGATCAGATACTCGAGCGAGGCGAAGTCACCAGGTTGTGCCGACTTCACCAGGGCTTCAAAAGGCACATAATTGAGTGCTCCATCAGCAACAACCAGCATACGCTTTTGCTCCAGAGCTGCCGCAGCAGGTTCGATAACGGCTTTATAGAGCGCATTTGATGCGGCCACAAAACCTGCCGAATCCTGTGGCGCCGAGGTCGCTATCCCTAATCCACGATTCGCTTCAGCCACATCGATACCGACGATTCGGCGTTGAAGTTTCGAGGGGATCAACTGCGCACGTAGGTCTGTCGCCAACTTATCAATCGCATTTCTCCCCGGTAATTTGTACAAGCTCGCCGAAGTCTTGCTCACTGCCCACAAGTAAGATGAGTCGGTTTGCAGCGCGTACTCAAGCAACACGGTCTTGTCGTCGAGTACATTTTGCTGCACCTCGGCAAGAGTCATCGGCTTGTTGCTGGTTAGCGACGCGTAACGTGGGCTGGCAGTTCGAATCTGATTCTCGATCTCTTCGTAGTCCGTTTGGAGTTTCTCGAGATCGGCGTCTAGCTCAGCAGGTTTTTTCTTCAACTCTTCATTGGAGACGTTAACGCCAGAAAGCATGTCAGCAATGTCCTGTTGCTGATCCAGGTTGTCCTGCTTCTTCTTTAATAGCTCTGCGGGTACGCCTTCAGTTATTGATGCATTCGTTTCGTTCAACAGATCCAAAAGTGATCGAGCACGCGACCCTTCGCTGATCTTGAACGCTTCGCCAGCATATTCCAATGCCTTGTCACTCAAAGAAGCACCCGGCGAAGATGCAAGTAATGCCATTTCGGCGTAGTTAGTTTCTGCTTCGTCGTAAACATCTTTAATGGTAGCGAGGAATGTGCTACGCGCTTCATCTGCACGTAAACTTCCTTCGCGAAGAGTTTCAATCGTAGCTAATGATTCACGATAACTGGCAACCGACTGTTCACGCAGGGAGTTCGCTTTCTTAGCGTCCTTCTCCTGCGTCGCCCGCATCCAGTAAGTGCGACCAAGTCCACGTTGAGCAGGCCACATCAAATCAAGGCGCTTATCATCCTCTGCGCCTTTTTTTGCGGCCGTGTACGCTGTGACCGCGTCATTTAATCGATTTTGACGGAGCGCAACATCACCCAGGCTGGTCCGCGCCGCCGCACGGAAGCGACGGACCTGTCCAAGTTTCGCAATACCCGCGATGTTGCTTCCTGTGGCCTCGAGAACGCTTTCAAAATGCTTTTTCGCAGAATCAAGATCATTGCCTGCGAAGGCGATGCGCCCGAGTCCTAACTCCTGACTCGAATAAACGATTGAGTTGCGATAATCATCGAGTTCCTTCTTCGCTTCCATCGCAAGATTCATAGCGCCGCCTGTCGGTGCCGCGACGGTTGGCTTACTTCTCCCGAGACCACGGATTGCTGAACCGATCCCAGTAATCCTGCCTGCTTTTTCGCCAGCGCTCTCAGGCTTCTTAACTACCATTCGGTTGTATGCCGAGAGCGCGTCAGAAGTCTTGCCCAATCGAAAATTGACATCGCCAATCTTGGCCAGCATCAGGTTCGAGTTGTATTTGTCGTCCGCCAAACCAACCATGGCGTTGGCGGCCTGGTTCTGCTTGTCAGCGCCGAGAAAACCATCGAGCGCTTTCTGATAATGATTGAGCGCAACGGGATACTGTCCCTGTCGCAGATAGAGATCACCTAATTCATTTTCAACTGCGGCGATGCCGCTGTTGTTTTTGGCGTTGGTGTAGAGATTGAGCGCGGTCTGAAGCTGGATTAGCGCTTCATCTGAGTGACCACGCTTCAATAACCGCCGACCCTGTTTTAGCGCGGCATTCGCTTGATCAGATTGTTGGGGAGCTTCGACCAGTACGTTTGATTTTGCACTTGTCGCCATATTCAAGGCCATCGTTGACAAGACGACACTTAGCATCAAAGCAGTCAGTTTCATAGTAGCGGATTTCATTTCACTTCCCCTTTAGTTCGTGCCTGCGCGGCTGTCCACAGCAATCACTTGTGAATCAAATCCAGCGCGGTCACCAGAGTTGAAGAATTGGAAGTTGCCATCATGATTAGAGAGGGTTCGGGGTCTGACTGGGCGAGACCCAGACCGCGAGTTGTAGCTTGCCGTTCAGAATTTGTTTGCGCCGCGCCATATTCTGTTGCGCGGTCTGTCTGCAACGGCGTTTTCAAATTGACTTGGACATTAGCCCAAACTTCTGCGGGCGGTCGCAACGGACACATCGAATTACCGGTTCGACAATACGCAATCAGATTATCTTCAATTGGTACGCCCCTTAACGGTTCTTTGCTGAACACAAAATACAGCTTCTCGTCTCCGGCATTCTCATCAAAAGCAAACCAACGCAGACGCTCTTCAGTAGCCAAACTTGATGGAATCTCAAACGGAACATGCGCCTGCATGTAGTTTCCGGCGTCGTCGAGTTCGACCTGTGGGTACACCATTACGGGGAGACCATCGTTTGTCGTATTGAAGATATAAAGATAACCGTCGGTGTTGGTCTCTAACAGAACTCGTACGCGATCACCCTTGTGAAAAACGTGAGACGGATCCGTTCGCACCGCCAAACCATTCGAGTCGCGCATAAAAAGCGAAAGCCCCAAACCAAGGCGCGCACTATTCACTTTAACTGGAGTTGGACCATGCGCAGTCGAATTAGTTGACGGATTCCCGCTAGCTCGACCATTGGGCGTGGCGGTCGGCCTGGGACGAGGCCGCGGACGATTCGCGCTCGGCGAAGGAGTCTCCTTTGGTCGAGAACTTATGAAGGCACCTCGAACATCCTCCTGATCTTGCGCCAGGAGCGGCGCAACGCCAAATAAGGCAACGAGGCATACAACAAGTAGAATAACGAAACTCAATCGCATCGATAGCTCTCCCTGATGAACTCCAAAGCTCAATTACTAATTGTGTTGAATCTTGATATCGAAGATTACCGGCTTATCAGCTGAGTTTGTGGCCTTAACACGAACGAAAGGTGCATTGGTATCCGACTCATCAAGCTCACTACTGGGCTTTTGCGTCTGGTACTTCGCAATGAACTGATTCATTTCGTCGCGTTGCGAGGAACTCAACGCCTCACCATTCACGGGCACGTTTAGGAAATTTTCTGAACTCAGTTGAGTCTTGGAAAAGATGACTGTGTAGTACTCAGTTCCGGGATTACGGTCAAGAGTCAACCAATTCGTCGTGCCACCTGGAAAACCCAGATCAACACCGCTTCCCGCCTGGTTACTGTCCAAACCGGTTTCCGGCGACGATTTGGATGTAAGAAACGCAGTGGGTTTGTTTCCGTCAGGACCCGGTCCAATTAAATAAAGATAACCGTCCTCTGGAAAAACAAAGTGCATCCGAAATGATTGTCCCGACGCGAGAGGCACAAGGCCAGCTACTCTCGCAGGTTTGTTTCCTGACTTCGGATCAAGCTCTAACCAGTATCTGGCAACCTCATGCGGTGTCGTTGATGCGGTGTTGGTTGTGGTCGAACCCCCAGTTGCTGCGGTCGATGTGGATTGTCTCGATTTCAAAAAGAAGACAGCCGCAATACCACCTCCAACCAGAAGAAGTAACAGTAATGCGGCAACGCCAACAATCAAACCAGCTTTACTCTTCTTCGTTGGGGTCCCAACTCGCGGTTCCGCACGTGGCACAGTCAAAACTGACGCGATCGTTTTTGACTCTGCTACGGACGGCGCTGGTGTTGGAATAAACGGTTGCGATGGAGGTGGCTGCACGATCGGAGGTGCGGACGCCGCAGCACCGGGCGGCGGTGAAGTTGCGGCACTTCCTCCGCTTGTCTGAACTGGATTCTCTACAATCGTAGCAGCAGTCACATCGGCATTGGTCGGCACATTAACTGGAGCAGCGATTGTTGCTGCAAGAGAGTCGGCGCCTGCGATGGGGAAAGTACTCACAGCGCTGTGTAGACTTGCCTTCAATTCAGACTCGAGCTGTGCTGCGGTTGACTGTCGATCTGCTCGATCTTTTGCGGTAGCGCGCTGAATGGCATCACTAAAAGCTTGGGGAACGCCCGGTACCACCTCCGCGAGAGGTTTAGGCGACGTCGTTATGTGATCGCGTCTCAATTCGTGGAGTGTTGCGCCGGAATAACAACGCCGTCCTGCGATCAACTCATAAAAGACAAGCCCGAGACTGTAAATGTCGGCTCGCCCGTCGATCTCAATGTTACCGTCGCGTGGGATCTCTCCCCACTGTTCAGGCGACATGTAGTAAGGAGTGCCGAGGACTTGTCCTGCCATGG
>PSRF01000238.1 GCA_003175865.1 Blastocatellia bacterium | reverse complement strand
CGCTATAACAAAGCGGCGCCGGGCCGCCGCACTCCAAGGAGGTGAATCTTTAGTCAGAGAAACAAGGTGCACTGGATTGACAATCTCTTGCTTCACGGTTATCTAACCAACGCATGAGTCCACGACAAATACTTAACCTCCTGGTCATTCTTCTCATTTCTTTTCTTCCCGCTTCAGCACAAACGAATTCATCCGCCAACTCCGAAATGGATGCGCAGGTGAAGAAAGCCATCGCTGCGTTCAAAGGAACCGTTAGTTTGTACGCAAAGAACCTTGAAACAGGTGAAACCTATGCCGTCAACGCAGACGAGCGCGTGCGCACTGCCAGTACGATCAAGATTGCGGTGATGATTGAAGCGTTTGCGCGAGTTGAAGAAGGAAAAGCGAAGTGGACTGATGAGGTGGTTCTCACGAAAGAAAAGAAGGTCTCAGGCTCTGGAATTCTATTCGAACTCTCAGATGGCCTTCATCTCACATTGCGCGACGCATTGAACTTAATGATGATGCTCAGCGACAACACAGCAACAAACCTCGTCCTTGATGTGCTGACTACTGACGCGGTAAACGCGCGAATGGAGTCACTCGGTTTCAAACAGATCAAAATTCTACGAAAAGTTGGAAGTGGCGGTGACAGTATCGCCGGCAAGGATCCTGAGAACAAACGTTTTGGTTTAGGTTTCGCTACGCCGCACGAATGGGTGCTGGTGATGGAAAAACTCGAACGCGGCGAGATCGTTAGCAAAGCAGCTTCGAAAGAAATGATCGAGCTCATGAAAAGAGAGCAAGCACGTTATGCGATCGGTAGATCGCTGTCGGACTTACCGATGGCAAGTAAATACGGAGCGCTCGATCGATTGCGAAGTGCCGTCGGAATCATCTATTCGAAAAAAGGTCGCATCGCGATGGCAATTAGCTGTGACGACATGCCTGAGATCAAATGGTCTGTTGATAATCCCGCCTATCTTTTGATGTCATCTCTGTCCGAAATTTTGGTTGCCGGTCTCACCCATTAGCCTCGCATTGCACTCCTCACGCATTCACTAATCCGCGCCTCTGATCCGAATTGATAAATTAACTCGCGTAATTTTTTGGATCGTAAAATTATCCAAAAAATCGGAAGCAGGAGTTTCCCACGAGTCTCCTGTCGCCCACTGCAATTTAACGCTCCAACTTCTCAGTGGAATGATTTCTGCAAGTTCGGATCTGCGCATCAAGCGGCACGAATCAGTGCCCTTCAATTTATCAGTAAGCAAACAGTAAGGGTGTACGAAATATCGTACTCCCGCCCCAACATAACCCCAACTCATTGGAGGACTCCATGACAAAAGTATGGACCACCTTTAGGACTCCGATGCTCTTCATCAGTCTGTCTTGCGCGACAATCTTGATGTCGAGCGTAGCGTTTGCTCAAACCGGTTCATCATCACTGAGAGGAACCGTCACCGATCTGCAGGGACGTGCAGTCTCGGGTGCGACGGTTACGCTCAGCGATGAAGGACGCAACTTCACTCGGACCCAGGTGACCAACGAAAACGGCAATTACGTTTTCACTTCCATTCCACCTGGCACTTACCGGATCGATGTTGAAGCCACCGGATTTAAGAAAGCTTCCATCTCTGAGGTACCGGCTTTAATCGACACGCCTTCGACCAGAGACATTCAACTCGAAGTAGGAAACGTGTCGGAAACCGTCAGTGTAATTGCAGGTGGTGACGCCCCCATTAACACGGCTGACGCGACACTCGGCAATACATTCGAATCGAAACGAATCGTTGAGTTACCGCTGAATGCGAATAATGTGGTCGGGTTGCTTTCGCTTCAACCAGGCGTAACTCGCACCGGCTATGTAAATGGAGGTCGTTCGGACCAGGCAAACATCACACTCGATGGTGTGGATGTGAACGAACAACAGAATGGCCTCGACGTTGTAACAAACCAGGCGTTCTCAAGTGTCCTGCGAGTGATTCGTGACTCCGTACAGGAGTTTCGGGTAGTTACTACAAATCCAAACGCCGATACTGGGCGTTCGTCAGGTGCCCAAGTTAGTTTGGCGACACGTTCAGGCAGTAATAATTGGCACGGCTCATTGTTTGAGAATCACAGAAATACAGTCACCACTGCAAACGACTTCTTTAACAACAAAGCCGGAAGATTCGTTGCTACCGATCCACAGGTGATTAGTGGCACTGCGAAAGTTGGCGATGCAAGATTACCCCGACCTCAATTGCTGAGAAACATTTTCGGTGGCTCGGTTGGTGGTCCAATCAAGAAGGATAAAGCATTCTTCTTCTTCGCTTATGAAGGGTTCCGTGAAGCAACATCATCGGGCGGTTTGCAAATTGTTCCCTTGCCGCATGTAGCGCAGGGAATCATTCGTTATCGTACTGCGAGCGGCGCTAGCGATCCGTCGTGTCCGGCGGGCACACCCTCCGGTTTTCGCTGCTTGAACGTAGCCCAGATTAATGCGTTCTACATAGCGGCGAATGGCGTTACTCCCGGTGTCAATCCAGTTGCACTCGCTTACCTGTCGGATAAGGCACATCGATACGTGGCCAATGACACAACGGTGGGAGACGGCGTCAACACCGGCGGATTTCGTTTCAACGCTTCGACGCCAACAACTGACAATACCTACGTCGCTAAGTTTGATTTCAACCTGACTGACAGGCAGGAGCTGTTTGTTCGTGGCAACTATCAGAACGACAACATCGGGCAATTACCGACATTTCCCGATGCGACCGCTCCGTCAATCTGGTATCACCCTAAGGGATTTGCGGCGGGCCATTCATGGACCATCTCAAACAAACTGATAAATCGGTTTACTTACGGGTTAACCCGCGCTGCCTTTTCGAGGAGCGGCGATCAAAGTGGTAACAACATTCAGTTTCGTTTCATCTTCAATCCACTTCTAACAACTACTCTTAATCGCGTCACGCCCGTGCACAATTTTGTTGATGATGTGACCTACATTCGTGGGAATCACACTTTGCAATTTGGCGGGAACCTGCGTTTCATCAAAAACCAGCGCGAATCGTTCGCGGCCGCTTTCGATACTTTAACGACGAATCCATCGGGCTATAACGCTTCAGCCGCAGTGCTCACTTCAGCCGGCGCAGATGCTTCTGGTGCTGCAATCTTCCCGGATGTGAACAGCAACTCACTAACGCCATTGCGAAATATTCTGGCGGCAGTGATTGGTCGCTTCTCACAGTACACTGCAAACTTTAACTACGCTCAGGATGGCCACCTCTTGCCGGCGGGGACTTCCGCTGATCGCACCTTCGCTACCCAGGAATACGAAGCGTACTGGCAGGATCAGTGGCGAATGCGATCGAATCTGACGCTGACTTATGGTCTGCGCTGGAGCACTTCAACTCCCGTGTACGAAGTAAACGGTTTTCAAGTACAGCCGACAACCAGTCTAGGTGGATACTTTGAAAAGCGAAAAGCCAGCGCGTTCGCAGGTGTTCCATTCTTCGATCCGATCTCTCTCGATCTATCAGGGAAGGCCAATGGACGTCCTGGGTTTTACAAACAAGATTGGAACAACTTTGCTCCGACAATTGCTGTCGCCTGGTCACCAGAGTTGCCCGATAACTTCTGGGGCAAGCTCATCGGTCGCGAAGGTAAAGCGGTACTTCGCGCCGGTTTCCGCCAAACTTACGATCGCATCGGAAGTCAATTAGCGGTTAACTTTGATCTCAACAATCAACTTGGATTTGCTTCTGCTCTAACCATTCCAGTGAATACTTACAACGTGAGTACAAACCTGGCTCCATTGTTTACTGGTGGATCACAGGACGTTCGCACGTTGCCGGGCATTGCTGGAAATTTCAGCAACACGATCAGTTTCCCGTTAATGCAGCCACCGAATGGTGCTGAGCGAATTGAAACTTCTCTCGACGACACGATCACTACGCCAGTCAACTATAGCTACACGTTTTCCTATGCAAGAGAAGTGGGCAAGGGACTGTCAGTAGAGGCAAGTTATGTAGGTCGCTTTGCGCGGAATCTGCTTGGACAACGCGACATCATGCACTTCAATAACCTGCGCGATCCGAAATCCGGTCAAACGTTCTATGAAGCGATGCAGCACCTGATCGACCTTCGATATGCGGGAGTTCCGATCACGTCAGTGCAGGCTATTCCGTTCTTCGAAAATATCCTCCCGGGTATCGCAGGAACGTTTTCAGTACTTGGTGTGAGCCGAGTGCTCACCGCAAGTCAGGCTGCATATCGACGAGTTGCATTGGCATCCGTCGGCGGACAGAACGTCACTGACTACACATTCCTGCAGTCAGGAGCCCGTTGGGACGACAAGCCGGCGTCGATCTTCAACAACACATTCGTGAATCCGCAATATGCCGCTTTGAATACCTGGTCGACATTTGCGCTCTCGAATTACAACTCGGCGCAAATCAGCGTTCGTCAGCGACTGACGAGAGATGTGACCTTTGATTTCAACTACACGCTCTCCCATTCGCTCGATGATGCTTCTGGTTTACAAAACGCTGGTAACTTCTCCACTGCATCCCTGATCTTCAATCCGCTTGATCCAATGTCGAACTACGCTGACTCTGATTTCGACATTCGGCACAACATTACTGCCAACTGGTTAGTGAGTTTGCCGTTTGGCAAAGGGAAGCGTCTATTCAGTAATCCAAACAAGTTCGTGAATGGCATCCTCGGAGGATGGGACCTGACAGGAATCTTCCGCTGGAATTCAGGTCTGCCGATCGCGAACGCAGGTGTACCGGCTCGACCGTTTGCATTCCAACGTTGGGCCACCAACTGGCAAATTTCATCGGGCATGGTTTCTGTTAGACCAGTCCAAACCAGTCCGTCTAACAACGTCAACGGCGAACCAAACCTGTTCTCTGATCCACAGGCTGCTTTCTTGAGCTATCGCGATCCAAGACCAGGCGAAGGAGGCGATCGAAACACACTGCGCGCGCCAGGCTACATCTCACTTGACGCCGGACTTCACAAGACCTTCAACTTACCGTGGGAGGGTCAAGCGATCACTTTCCGTTGGGAAGTCTTTAACGTTACCAATACGCAACGCCTGACTGGTTTCAATGGTACTGGTCTATCTACCGATCCCTTCTTGCTTGGGGGAACTGTTCCTTCAGATTTCGGCAAGATGACAGGGACGCAGGCACCACTAGGCGAAACAAAAGCGGGACGTTTAATGCAGTTCGCACTGCGTTACACGTTCTAACAAGAACAAAACAGCGTACGTAAAGGCGAGTCGGGGTCATCCTCG
>PSRF01000263.1 GCA_003175865.1 Blastocatellia bacterium | reverse complement strand
GGTGATCGTCGGGTCGAGGCTAACACGCTTAACAATATCGCCAATGTCTACGCGGATCTGGCGGAGTATCAGAAGGCGTTGGAGTTCTATAACGAAGCGCTACCTATTAAGAGAGCCATGGGTAATCGTCTCGGTGAGGCTACCACGCTGGGCAACATCGGCCTTGTCTATGGGAACCTGGGCGACCAGCACAAAGCCTTAGAGTTTTTCAATCAAGCGCTACCAATCAGTCGAGAGATCGGTGATCGCCCGGGTGAGGCTCGCACTCTCAACAACATCGGGGTTGCCTACGAAGAGCTAGGCGATCCGCAGAAGGCCCTGGAGTTCTTCAACCAATCGCTGCCACTCACGAGAGCGGTAGGTGATCGCCCTTACGTAGCCGAAACTCTCTACCATATGGCCCACGTTGAACGTGACCGCAACAATTTGCCAGACGCTCGCCGCTTCATCGAATCTACTCTCTCGATCGTCGAGGCTCTTCGCGCCGGCTACTCCAATCAAGAGTTACGATCCGTCTACTTTGCCAGCGTCCAGGATTACTACGAGTTCTATATTGGCGTCCTGATGCGTCTTCACAAATTACACCCACAGGATGGGCTCGATTCACTTGCATTGCAGTCCAGCGAACGGGCACGCGCTCGCGCACTACTCGAAACACTAGCCGAGGCTGGGGCAGACATTCGCGAGGGTGTAGATCCGAAGCTGCTCGAACGCGAGCGCTCCTTGCAGAAGCAGCTCAATGCGAAAGCCAAGGACAAGATAGACTTGCTTGGCGGGGAGCATACTGCTGCCGAGGAAGAGGCAATCGATAAAGAGATCGAGGATTTGACTGCCGAGTTCCAGCAAGTTGAAGCAGCGATCCGTCAAACCAGTCCTCGCTACGCTGCATTGACCCAACCTCAGCCGCTCACGTTGACGCAAATTCAACAGGTACTCGATCCTGATACACTGCTCTTAGAGTACTCGCTAGGCGAAGATCAGAGTTACTTGTGGGCTGTCACTTCCTCTTCGCTAACCAGTTATGCATTGCCTAAACGTGAGGACATCCAACAAGTAGCACGTAGGGTCTATAACCTCTTTTCCAGAACACAACTGCCTGGTGAGCAGTTCGCCACCAATGAGAAACGCAGCGTCGGATTAGGACAATCGGAGCAGAAGCATCAGCCAACGCTGGATACCGCAACACCGCAAGAGTTGAGCCGAATGCTACTTTCCCCGGTCGCTTCACAGCTCAGACGCAAGCGGCTGGTCATCATTGCTGACGGTATATTGCAGTTTATCCCCTTCAGCGCGCTGCCGAAACCGCTTTCAACTAGGAGTCGAGGAACCGCACCGCCACTTATTGCAGAACATGAGATCGTTAGCCTTCCGTCGGCTTCGACTCTGGCAGTGCTTCGTCGCGATGTGCAGGGACGCGAAGTGGCGAGCAAAGCCATTGCAGTGTTGGCTGATCCTGTTTTTTCCCGGACCGATGAACGGTTGACCAAGACCACTGCGACAATGGCTAAGTTGACGCCTGCATCACAAGCCTCGCGAGAGGACTCACGCGATCCGGGACTCGCTGTTGAGCAATTAAGAGAGGCAGCCGGCGAGACTAATGTCTCACGCGACGGATTTGTCATTCATCGACTGCCTTTCACTCGGCGTGAAGCCGAACAGATTGCAGCACTCGTTCAGCCGCAAGAGAAAATGGAAGCGCTCGATTTCGCGGCGAGCAGAGCAACCATTATGAACCCCGAGATGAGCCGTTACAGGTACGTGCATATCGCGACTCATGGTTTTCTTGATAGTTACCACCCGGAACTTTCCGGCCTTGTCCTTTCGATGGTTAATGAAAAAGGCGAGCCGTTGGACGGCTTCCTGCGAGCGCATGAGGTGTTCAATCTGAAGTTGCCGGCCGAAGTGGTAGTGCTCTCAGCATGTCAGACAGGTCTGGGAAAGGACGTCAAGGGCGAAGGATTGATCGGGCTCACACGAGCTTTCATGTATGCAGGATCACCGCGCGTGGTAGTCAGCTTATGGAGTGTCAATGATGAGGCGACGGCAGAGCTGATGGTGCGCTTTTATCGCGGGATGCTGAAACAGCGATTACGACCAGCCAAGGCGTTACAAGAGGCACAGGTCTCAATGATGAAAGACAAGGAGTACAGCGCACCGTTTTACTGGGCTGCGTTCACCTTACAGGGCGAGTGGCGTTAAGTGCGAAATTCTAAGTTGTGGCTCTGGTCCAATTGTATCTGGAAAACACGAGTAATAATTCCTAACGCTCCAATCCAACGATTAATGTCGCTACGATATTGATTCTAACCGAACTCATCGGTAGACCTCTTCGCAGCGCGGTTAACTAAGTTCTTCGAAGTGTGAAGTTGATTTCAAATGGTACCCCCTCTTTTGAATTTTCCAAAAGGAGTTATCTATGCGACTCGTATCCCCTTTCTCAAGCGTTCTAATTCTAGTCTTTGTGTTTTCACTGCTTTCTGCCGGATCGGTGAGCAGTCAATCGACGCGGAAACGCCACGCGGAAAGTGCGGGTGGAGGAGAGTCGGCTGGCGCCAAAAAACAGAAACCTGTTAACGCTCATCCTATGTATGTTGCGTTCTCCTTTTCGAAGCTCGGACTCAGTGATTTTGGTGGCGATGGCGCGTGGGGCGCCGCGGTCTACTCAGTTGAACAGACAGCAGCGATCAAGTCGCACGACGCCTGCGTTGCGAGTTCCCATCGTCCGGAATGGTGCGGGACTGCGGACGGCGGGCAGTATCAGGTTTGCCAAGCAGACGGCAGGACGGTATGGGTGGCATTGGCGATCAATAATGACGGTAAGTTGGAAAACTGGGCCTATGGAGAGGCCTTGGGAAAAGACACGGAAGACGAGGCTGCGCGGGCCGCTATGTCTGGGTGTATCCGTACGGGGTGCCATGTTGTCTGGACCCAAGCCGTCGACTGTGGAGGAGGCACGTCAGGATTGCAGCCAAGCACCTGCGGAGACAAGCGAAACGCTGCCGCGCTTGAATGGATAAACACTTGGGAGGTTTATAACCGTGGAAACGCCGGTGCTATCAAGGTGGTGGACTCAGCCGTTGTTGTACACTTGGATTATGGCGACAGCGGGGTAGAGGATACAACGATTCCCTTCGTCACGATCGGAGAAGTTACTGTTGATCATGTCTCGGATCGCTGGACCGTGCAGCTGAGTTCTAAAGCTTCCAGCAACTTCACATTGCGCAGACAGGGCTACCGGAAGCCCATGTTCGACCAAATGAACGGCGATTTTCCGCTGCGAGCAATTAATCTCGATTTTCCGTCGGAAGCGGCCGCAAAGCAGGCTCATGACTTCTTCGAATACCATAAGTGTAGTGGGAAATAGCGCAACCTGGCGGTCAGACTGAGAACCTCGTACTGCCAATCTTGTAACCCTTTATTGCCGGGACCTTTGCTTCATTCTGACTTAATAGATCTATACTTTACTGGCGCGCGAAATGACGTCAAATTGTGAGACCTTAGGGTTCACGACTTGAGACACATCGCGGCCACGCAACTGTCTAATCACACATACCACTGAGCGAATGGACGAATCCTCGCCACACTCGGCCCACTACAACTTATCGCTACGTCAACCCAGACGTAGAGACAGCCAACGGGCTGCGGCCGGGCTCAATGCCTTCAATTAAGAATGGCGCTAGGTTACTCCAATTACGTGCCAGCGTCACAATGTTCGCGATGTTTTTGGGTCATATTATTTAGAGATCCATTTGTTAGCGGATTAAGGCCGTCAGCGTAAGTACGTGCCCATTTCAACCATTCAATTCTTTCGGTCGATAGTCCATTGCCAATTCGTAAATGGTCCTCGCACGCTATTAAGAACTGATTCAGTTTTTTACTCTTGATCCAAAGTTGACACTGCGACTCTAACTCGGCGCGCAGTTCGCATTGGATTTGCTCCCGTCTAGCTAATTCTAGCCGAATCCTCTTTATTGGCGTCCCGGGCAACGATCGTCTGTGACTATTGGCGGCGCACGACCCAATGCAAACTATTTTCTTTTAGATGGAACAACCAACACCTTTTGAAATCATGTGATCAAGGCGGGATTTGCATGAGAACCGGTGAGTCTCTTCATGTCTCTGCTCAGTAACAACCGTAAGTTTGACCAGATACGAGCGTCAGCTGAAACTTATGTGACTTTAAAAACTGAGCATCTATTTGACCGAATGATCATATTATTAGGTCTCACGCTTTCAATCTACAATAGTAATAAGGAGTCCATGAGATGCGACTATTGACAGTTGTCCTGCTGTGTGTGTCTTTGATGGGAGTAGCAGTACACCCAAGAGCTCAACATGCAGACCGGATCTTCGTAAACGGAAAGATTTGGACCGCTGATAAGTCTCGGCCGATAGCAGAGGCACTAGCAATCAGCGGCGACAAAATTCTGGCAGTTGGGTCTTCCAAGGAAATCTTTGACTTGCGTGATAGCGATACTTCGGTCTTAGACCTCAAGGGTCGATTTGTAGTTCCAGGGTTTCAGGACTCTCATGTCCACTTTCCAGGACCGCCGATCAATACCGTACGACTCGCGGGGCTTGAAACGCTCGATGCATTTCAAACAACGCTTGCTGCTTTTGCAAAGTCGCATCCGAATCTCAAGTGGATTACTGGGGGCGGGTGGGGGTATTCCGCTTTTCCCCGTCAAGCTCCAAATAAGAAGTACATCGATGCAGTCATTTCTGATCGACCCGTGTATGTAAGCG
The DNA here is from genome assembly GCA_003175865.1 of Blastocatellia bacterium. GTDB lineage: Bacteria > Acidobacteriota > Blastocatellia > Pyrinomonadales > Pyrinomonadaceae > PSRF01. Next base: position 5,309 of record PSRF01000263.1, on the reverse strand, counting down.
AACGCGACGGACACATGGGTTTGGCAAACTCGAAGGCCCTAGAGGTGGCGGGTATCACGCGCGATACACCTGATCCTCCAAATGGGCACATCATGAAAGATGAACGAGGTGAACCAACCGGTGAATTGAAAGAAGCTGCACAGAGTCTGCTTCGTCGTCACATGCCGCGAGCAACCGACCAAGAAGTCTACGAAACACTGCTCCATCATATGGCGGAGGCTGCTGCAGATGGTTTGACCTCCGTCCAAAACGCGTCCTGGTCTCCTGCAGATCAACCAGTCTACTTGCGAGCTTTGGCCGAGGGTGCTTTGAAACTTCGATTTCGCTTCGCGACTCCGATGCTGCCAGGCGAAGGACTCTCCCCGCGAGAGCACAAGCTAAAAGCGCCACTCACTCCAGCGGATCTAAAGTATTACAAAGAACTGCGAGATACATTTCAAGGACCGCTGATCAAGTTTGGCGCTATTAAAGGAATGCTTGATGGAACCGTGGACGGCAGAACAGCCGCAATGTCTGATCCTTATGTTGGTGGCGGCACAGGAATACCTTTTTGGGACCAGGATGACTTAAATAAAACGGTCGCTCTTTACGATAAGGAAGGGTTTCAAGTATTGCTTCATGCAATTGGTGACAAGGCCATCAACATGGCCTTGAATGCTTTCGAGTATGCCGCAACGACGAATGGAACTAGCGGGCGTCGCCATCGAGTAGAGCACGGAGAGGTACCTAGCCCGGCAGATCTGCCGCGCTTCAAGCAATTAGGAGTGATCGCCTCAACACAAGCATTGTTTGCGAATCCCGATGAAACAACACTGAAGAACTACGCTGTATTGTTGGGACCAGAGAGAGCGTCGCGCGCAAATGCCTTCAAACTTTACGACGACGCCGGGGCAGTACAGGCATTCGGTAGCGATTGGGGAGTCTTTGATTTCGCGCCGCTGAAAGGTATCTATTGCGCCGTTAACCGCACCACGGCGGAAGGAACGCCCAAGGATGGATGGTATCCACAAAATAGAATCAGCGTCGAAGCAGCCCTGCGCCATTACACAATCGACGGCGCCTATGCAAACTTTGACGAAGACATTCGCGGAACACTGGCACCGGGCAAGCTAGCAGACCTCGTGGTGCTTTCGCAGGATTTACTAAAAATTGAACCGTCAGAGATTCTGAAGACCAAAGTACTATTGACTGTAATGGGTGGAAGAGATAGCTACCGAGATAATGACTTACGTTAGAGAGGACTTTGAGTTCATTCGCAGGCGTTTTGCTAAAAACACGAGTACACCGCTAATCATTGCCCCAATCACAATCAAAGCTTGACGCGGATCTGCGGATTCGCTCCTGACACTTGTGAGTACAAGCAGCGCGCCACAAGACATCGGTGCGAGTGCGACAAGAATGACTCCAGGCCAACCGCCGGGTATGCGAAATGGTCGAGACAACTCCGGTGCTCTCAAGCGCAGCGCTATCAACGCCACAAACTCAAGCGATAGAGCAGCCGAGTACAAGAGCACATCTATCAACACCAGCTTACCGAACGATAGCGCAGCGAATAGCGCAGCAATGCTACAACATGCGAGCAGACACCCAACGGGCACGCCCGTGGTTTCGGAGACATGTTTCAGTGGTGAAGGCATCCATCCATCAAGTGCCATCGCATAAGGCAACCGCGAAACATAAAGCAGTTGTCCGTTAAATAATGACCAGGTGGCTAGAAGAGCCCCGCCGGCTACGATCGGGCCGAGCAAATTCCCTCCTACCAAGCGAGCGATATCTGGCCAGCCGCTGGATTCATTCCAAACCCGGGGGTCAGTTGTAATCGAAATTCCTGCGACGGTGGGGACTAGATACGCTGCTACGGTTAAGACAAGGGCGACCGCTATTGCGCGAGGATAGTTGCGCTGGGGATGATTGACCTCGCCAGCAAATGTCGAAACGTTATCCCATGCCATGTAGTTCCACATCACGGTAGAAAGACCGAGTACAAGTAACGTGGCATCACGGTTATGTGAGAGGTCCTGAGATATGGCGGAAATCGCCCGACCTGCGCTTCCCTCCTGTGCGAGGGCGCCAATCACAATTGCCGAAAAAGGAAGGACAAGCAGTATTAAATTCAACGTCGAACTGTGACCAACTAACCTTGCTCCTTGCGTGTTAACAACGAAAGCCACTGCGATCACAGCAATGGCGATTCCCCAGCGTAGAAGCCAAGTGCTCCATGAGGCAGATCCATTGCCGTCCAGTTGCAACGACGGAAAGAAATATGCGAGATAGTTGACGAATAGAACTGGGAAAACTGCCAGGTCAACAACCATGTAGCAGATGGTCCACCAGCCTTCCTGGAACGCCCAGAAGTCCCCAAGCGCAGTGCGGACCCAGACATAATAGCCTCCATCTACAGGCAAGGCACTTGACAGTTCGGCCACCATCAACGCAATGGGGAGACTCCAGAAGATTGGAGTTAAGAGAATTAGGATGAGGGCCCAACCGGGACCAACCGCCCCCACTAGAGGCTCGAGGCCGTAAGCACCACCACAGACTATGAAAAAGATCGTGCCGATAAGAGGGATCAGATTCAAACGCCGCCCGCTCGAGACACGAACGTCATCAGTCTTTACTTCGAGGTCCACCGACATCAGCGGAAAAGAGTTTGGATCATTTTGATTGGACGTCAACTAACAGTGACCGTCGCAAAACAGAAAAGGCGAAAGGCTTAACGCGCCGATGATTTTATGGCAATAGCCACACGTTAGAACTTTTATCACAGATGATGATTACTCAACCCAACTATTTCGGGTCACTGAAAAATCGGTCTCCAGACCCACTGTTGTGATTGCCAATAGACTGTTTTGAGATCCAGATTGGATTTATGAAATAAAGTCGATGGTGGGCGAACACTGTGCTTTCTGCGCAATGGCAAAGGGCATTTTGTGGCACGCAGAAAAATAGTTCATCTGAACGGTTTCCTGAACTGCGCGACGTCGCGGATTTGATCAAAGCCAAGAGCGCTATATCGATGCTGAGGTTGTTGCAATGGTTCCCGCTAGATTGGACAAGCGAATGTAACCAGCTGATCACAGGATTAATCTCCCAAGTACCCTTCACCGGACTCTTCTTGAGTCCGTTTGTGATGCCGCGATTCCCATTCTTCGTACAACTTGATCCACGTCATTTGATACCATTGACGCTTACGACGACTTGCGACAGCGCGCCTTGAAATGCGGCGAACGCTGCGGCGAATCCCTCAACCAGCGCAGCGTTGCTAATCATATAGACTTCATTCAGTCCGCTCTTGCTGGTGATCCCGCCATACTTCACGATCGGAATTTGGTAGTTGTTCGCAAACCGTCGATCCGGCGAACCGTTCCTGCCTTGTTCTTTTCTAGTTGGCGTGTCTATTCTTCGGTTCAAGACACTTTTAAAATCTGCCATATTTAACTTGTTCTGTCTCACCTGGTGCGTCAATCTATCTCCAGTTTTCCCAACTGAGGCTGTGGTCCTCTTGTAAATGAGCAACCATAAAGCAACCTATGAGTCGAAGCCATTCTTTTCCGATAGCATGTTGGTTGTCGTTACGATCGCCGCGGGACTCCTCGCCTTTCATTGCGTCTTTAATAATCGATACGGCCACTTTCGAGATGAGTTTGACTATCTTTCATGCGGCGATCATTTGGCTTGGGGTTATGTGGACCAACCACCGCTCCTGCCTTTTCTGGCCAGAGTCAGTCGCACAATCATTGGTGACTCGCTTCGAAGCATAAGATTTCTACCAGCATTGGCGATTTCGGCAGTTGTCGTTCTCACTGCCATAATCACACGTGAATTCGGTGGACGTCGCTTCGCTTTAATTCTCGCTGCAGTCACAGTTGTTGTAGCTCCAATTTATCTTTCAGGCGGCAGTCTGCTGACTACAAACTGCCTGGAACCGTTGTTTTGGACGGGTTGTGCTTACTTTGCGATTTTGGCAATCAAACGCGATGCGCGTTACTGGCTTTGGTTTGGTGTTGTTGCCGGAATCGGCATGGAAGAGAAGTACTCGATCGCAGTGTTTGGCTTTGGAATCGTTGTTGGTCTCCTGTTAACCAAGGAACGCCGATTTTTCCTGAACAAGTGGCTATGGCTCGGTGGCGTCGCTGCCTTCCTGATCTTTCTACCCAACCTAATCTGGAACGTTCAAAACCACTGGCCCTTTCTTGAGTTGATGCACAACATCAGGGCTGATAACAGAGACGTTCAACTTTCATCGCTAGAGTTTTTTGCTCAACAGCTTCTGCTGGTCCATCCACTGTCAGCGCCCATTTGGATTACGGGTCTGATTGCTTTGCTCGTGTCTCCGCGACTCAAGCCGTATCGCTTGCTCGGTTGGTGTTACTTAGTTTCCTTCACCACGTTTGTAGTTCTCAAAGGGAAGAATTATTACCTTGCGCCGATCTATCCCATGCTCCTTGCTGCAGGCGCAGTGATGGTTGAAGTCGGAGTCGATCGTACACGACAAGCCTGGCTAAGGCCCGCGATAATCGTTTTGTTGCTAGCAGGAGGAGCATGGTTTGCGCCGTTGGTGATCCCTGTGTTCTCTGTGGAGCATTTCATTTCTTATATGAACAGTTTGCCATTCAAGGTGCCGCGGAGCGAGCACAGTCATGAACGTGCCGTCCTGCCTCAGCACTACGCAGACCAATTTGGTTGGGAAGAGATGATTGCAATGACAGCTCAGGCATGGTCACGACTTGGACCTGACGAAAGAGGCGACTGCGGAATAATGGCCCAGGACTACGGGCAGGCCGGTGCAATTGATTTCTTCGGAAGACGATATGGTCTGCCGTTGGCGCTGAGTGGCCACCAGACCTACTTCCTATGGGGACCACGAGGTTACTCGGGCAATTGTTTGATCGTACTTGACGATCGGAAAGAAGTGCTGGATGGACTGTTCGAACATGTCGAGTTGGTAGGCAGGTCTGACAACCCTTACGCGCTTGAACGACACATACCAGTCTTTATCTGCAAGGGGGCAAAGTTTGGCTCACTGCAGAAGCTGTGGCCAAAGTTGAAGAAATGGAGATAACGATAAAACATCCCCAGATTACACAGATGTAGATCAAATTGAGTGGAGTGACCCCTAGCAGGACTTCTAACTTTTCGTTCGGGATCAAGCGCTTGTCTTGTCAACTTCGATCACGCTAAAGCTACTCAATAATGATCTATACCATCGAGAACTGCATCCTTCTCTAGTTGCTTCTAATTGGGGGATCATTAACTTATAGGGGATTGAAAGTAGGGCAGAGTCTGTCCCGACACCGCCTCGGTCTGTT
>PSRF01000011.1 GCA_003175865.1 Blastocatellia bacterium | reverse complement strand
CGTACGCGGTCCGACAGAAGAGCTCGAATCGTTTCAACGATAGGGACTATTAGGTTATCGAGTAAGGGGAAGTTCTTTCTTTTGTCCGGTTAAAGTGAAACGTCGAGTTAAAACTGTTGTAGTTTTCACGTCCGCGCTACCTGTAAATCCAGGTTGCTTTCCACCAACGCTCAAAACGAATTCTCCCGGTTCGACCCAGCGTTTGCCGTTATCGTCAACCACAGTCATCTGCTCAGGGTTTAACTTGAAGGATATCTTTTGATTTTGGCCAGGTTTCAGTGTCACTCGTTTCATTCCCACCAAACTTCGAATCGGAACCGGGAATGATGATGCGATGTCAGTCAGATAGGCCTGTACAACCTCGTCGCCCGTAACTGAACCGGTATTCTGCACTTCTACACTCACGTCGATCGGATCACCTACTGATAATCTCGCTGGGCTCACCTGCAAGTTCGAATACCTGAAATTCGTATAACTAAGTCCGAATCCAAACGGGTAAAGTGGATCGCCCTTAAAGTAGCGATACGTGCGACCTTGCATACTGTATTCAGTGAACGGCGGTAGATCATTGATCGATTTGTAGAAGGTTACGGGCAGTCGTCCCGCGGGATTGTAGTCACCGAAGAGTACGTCAGCGACTGCCGTCCCACCTTCTTCACCTGGATACCACGCGTCAAGAATCGCAGGCACGTTGTCGTTGGCCCAATTAACTGATAGTGCACTGCCGCCGAGTAATACGAGCACCACAGGCTTACCAAGAGCTTGCACTTCTTTGATCAGATCTTCCTGAGGTTTGGGCAGAGCAATGTCAGTGCGGTCGCCACCTCGAAAGCCTTCGACCTGGACATCCATCTCTTCACCTTCAATTGAAGGTGATATGCCCATTACCATTATGACCGCATCGGCTTGTCGTGCTTTATCGAGTGCTTCCGCTTGCAGAGTGTTTGCCGCGGTAGGTGGTGCCCAGATCAACTTTGCTGCCGCATATGGATTTGCATTTTCGAAATACTCAAAACGTAGATCGTACGAACGGCCGCCTTCGAGCGTAATCTCCTTTGTGAAAGTTCGTGTTCGCCTATTCGTCAATTCTTCCGCAACAACCTGACCATCAATCAATAATCGCGCGCCACCATTACCTGCAAATCCGATCAAGTACTTGCCGGATTCAGGTGCAAGGAGTTTTCCACTCCAACGAACTGAGAAGTTATCCGCTGGGATGCCGTTCGCAGGACTCAATGGTCCCCAATCAAAATTGATCTGTGCGTCGTTGCGTGTCACTGTCGGATCGCCTTTCAATTCACGATTAGAGAAGTACTCACCACGCAAGCTACCCCCGGCGAACGCCTTTGCAGTAACTGGTTCAGTGAACACCCCAGTGGGATACATTCCCTGCGCATAGAGAACTTTGGTGGTTGGCGACACTTTTCTGCGAATGCCCTCAAGTGGTGTGACATATTTCGAGGGTGTGCCGTTGTAGTTTCCGAGCAGCACATTGAGAGCGTCTGCTGAGGGACCAATGACTGCGATGCTGTTGAGATCCTTCTTCAGTGGTAGCGTGCTTTTGTCATTCTTCAGAAGCACGATTGATTCACGTGCCGCGCGCAAGGCAAGTTGGCGATGAGCTTCCGAATCGTTTTCGGAAAAGGGAATTCGTGCGTACGGAACCATTGAGGGGGGATCAAACATCCCGAGTTGAAAGCGAGCCAGCATGAGACGTTTGACGGCGACATCGATCTCTTTTTCGCTAATCAACCCATCTTTCACCGCCTGGACCAACGAACGATACTCGCGACCACAGGTTAAATCCGTTCCTGTTTTAACCGCTGCTGCAGAAGCTTCGCCGACAGTTTTCAGGAAATGATGACGCATGTAGATGTCGTCGATTGCACCGCAGTCAGAAACTACATAGCCGCCGAATCTCCATTTGTTTCGGAGATAGTCGAAGAGTTCTTTATTCGTGCAGGCCGGTTCGCTGTTAGTACGGTTGTAGGCACACATCACCGACTGCGCATTGCCTTCAACAATGGTCGCGCGAAACGCGGGCAGGTAAGTCTGTTGTAGATCGCGCTCAATCGCTTTCGCGTCGAAACTGTGTCGCTCAGGCTCCGGACCACTATGCACTGCGTAGTGCTTGGGGGTAGCGATCACTTTGAAATAGCGAGGATCGTTTCCTTGGAGGCCTTTCACGAAGGCGACGCCGAGGCGGGCGGTTAAATAGGGATCTTCGCCGTAGGTTTCCTGGCCACGACCCCATCGCGGATCGCGGAAGATATTGATGTTTGGACTCCAGAAAGTAAGGCCCTTGTAGCGACCATGATCGTTCTGGCGAAGAAACTCGTTATTCTTGGCACGAGCTTCAGTAGAAATTACATCCGCAACCTGGAACATCAGATCAGTGTTCCATGTCGCTGCCAGTCCGATTGCTTGGGGAAACACAGTCGCGTAACCGGCACGTGCGACTCCGTGCAAGGCTTCATTCCACCAATCGTATTCAGGTATTCCAAGTCGTTCGATCGCCGCCGCACCGTTCATCATCTGCGACACCTTTTCTTCGAGGGTCATACGTGAGACGAGATCGTCAGCACGTTTCTCGAAGGGCAGGGAGGTGTCTTTGTAAGGAGGAGTCTGGCTGAAGATGACTGACTGGAAACAGAAGAAGAACAGAAGCAGTGCGGCAGTGAATGCACGATAGTTTTTCATGTCTTTCTAATTTGGACGATGTGAGTTGGGTTTAGCTTTGATGACTATTCAACGCATACGGCCAGCGTTGCGGACGCGAGACCATTGCGTTGGCTTCGTCGTCATTCTTGAATCGTTCCCGCACCGGGTCCCACTTCACCTTCCGCTTTAACTTCATCGCAATCTGGTGAATCAGACAAGTCGAGCACGAACGATGTGCGACTTCTGCCGGCGCAATCGTCAACTTGCGGCTTCTCACGCAGTCGAGCCAGTTGCGGTGATGTTCCTTGCTTTCGTAGAGGTGGATTTCGTTTGGGCCGATCACAGACGTAATGATCTTCGGATCACTCGCATCGAGTGCCTTTGGATCTTTCAACTTGGCCACTGGATCACTTGCTGTTACTGATTCATTGCCACGCGAAACGAATATCCAACCTTGCGTGCCGTCAAACTTGATCCCGTTGGGAAACTCTGAACTCACAACCATCCGAACACCGTTTGCATAAAGCGCTTCTGTCTGAAATCTGCCGTGGACATCCCATAATCCTTTCGCCGGAAACTCAGCCCAACCCGACACTTCGATGGGACCAGTGTATTCGGTATCCATCGCCCAATGCGCAGAGTCGATGTGGTGTGACCCCCAGCCTGTGATCATTCCGGCGCCAAACTGCTCACAACGCAACCAACCGGGACGACCGTAATCGTTCTGTGGATGCACACGTTTCTCCGTGTAGTACTTGAACGGAGTTGAACCAAGCCACATTTCATAATTCAGGTTCCTGGGAACGGGCATTTCTGGTTCGACGTCACCGGCGGGATCGGTTGGCAAACCAACGGAGACAGTTTTTAGTTGGCCGATGCGACCGTTACGAACTAACTCCGCTGCATAGCGAAACTGCACGGAAGATCTTTGTTGACTGCCAATCTGAAATACGCGACCGGTTCGATTAACCGCGTCACTCAACGCGCGTCCTTCAGCAATCGTCAGTGAAGCTGGCTTTTGTAGATAAACGTCTTTGCCGGCTTCGACTGCATCGATAGCAATCAATGCATGCCAGTGATCCGGCGTGCTAATGACCACAGCATCGATGTCTTTGTTCTGCAACAAGGCCCGATAGTCTGAATAACCTTGTACTCCGTTGTAGTTAGTACCGGCCTTCTTGCTGTAAAAGTTATTCACCAGAACACGTGCATCTTCCAAACGCTTGCTGTCGAGATCGCATACGGCAACGATACGAGCGTCGTCGTACTGCCACACGCCCGGCAAATCGTGACCTCGTGAAATTCTTCCGTTGCCGATAGCTCCGACATTGATCTGTTTACCAGGAGCAAACTCGCCGAGCACGGAAGCCGGAACAATCGTCGGGAATCCCGAAAGCTTGACTGAAGAGACGACCGTTCCCGCGATTGTGGTCTTGATAAAATCTCTTCGCGATACGCGAACAGGTCGCTTAGTTTTCATGACTATTTCCTCAAGCTGATTTTTTGAGCCTGTGCTTGCGCTTTGAGTGCAAGTTCGGTCGCCAGAAAGCAATGCTCTTGCGTCATCGCCGTTTCAGTTCGGTTGAGAACGTCGTCCAGCAATTTCTCACCGTAAGGTAATGGATCTTTACTACAGTCGATGTACCGAGTTTCTTTTTGATCGACAATGAAGAGATGATTACCACCACTGCGTCCACCAATATCGACATTTTTCCGGACTTCAATGAATCCATCCGTGCCGAGTATCGTCAAACGTCCATCGCCCCAGGTGCTGAGTCCGTCGGGTGTGAACCAATCCACACGGATGTAACCCATACCACCATTTCCACGCAGCATCACATCGCCGAAGTCTTCAAATTCCGGATACTGCGGGTGATGTAGATTGCCAACCTGGGAGGCGACGATCGAGGCTGATGTCGATCCAGTGAAAAAAAGAAACTGATCAAACTGATGTGACGCTATGTCGCAGATGATTCCCCCAAATCGTTCGCGATGGAAGAACCACTCCGGTCGTGTGTTAAGGTTCATGCGATGTGGACCAAGTCCGGTGGTTTGCAGGACTTGTCCAATCGCTCCCGCCTTCACCAGCTCACCAGCACGAACAGTGGCAGCATTTTCAAAACGTTCGCTGTACATAATCGAGTAAATGCGTTTGGTTTCTTTCTGAACCTTGCGTACTTCCGCTAATTGCTCGAGGGTTGTGATGCCCGGTTTGTCAGACATGTAGTCTTTTCCGTGTTGCATCACCTCAATTCCGAGCGGCGCACGTTCTGCGGGAATCCCTGCGCTCAGCACCAGTTGGATCGACTTGTCTTCGAGAATCTCCCTTTTGTCTTCCGCTTGTTTTGCTTGAGGGTATTTTTTTGCAAACGCAGCTCCTAGTTCAGGCTCCTTTGCATAAAAGGAAACGAACTCTCCACCACCACGAGTTGCGGCGCCTATCTGTCCGTTAATGTGATCATGATTGATGCCGATGACGGAAAATCGAACTCGTGGAGAAGTCTGGTTCATTTTGAGTTCCTCTCTGCGTTCGTGAGCTACGACGTTTTTGGTAGACAAGGTTGAGCTGATCAACAGTCCTGCTGCGGCTGTTGCTGAGTCGCTCATGAATTTTCTTCTACTCTTTCGTGTTTGTTGCATCCTCATTTTTGCCAACCGGATTCGGTTGGTAATCCCTTTCTTCGTAGTCGAAGTAATCGAAGTCTGCTGGTCGACCAGCGCCTGACGTGTCCTGACAACAAACGCCAACAAATGCGCCGGTGAAATTCGGTAATCCCGGTTGTGTTGCCTCATCCGACAGAATGCTTGCGTCGAACTGCTCCGGCAACCACATCCAGGTTATTCCATCGAAGCTGTACGCAAACAAGAGTCGCTCGAAATCTACCTCAACGCGCAGATGAATTGGAACACGTCGCGAGATCGGAATTGGCGGAGTGAACGCATCCAGCTGCGCTTGATCGGGGAGACTCGACATCACGCGAAGATGTCGCCCCAGGACGTCGTCGTGTGTGATGTAGAAGTAGTGAAACTTCGAACCGCTGTAATAACAAACTAGGCCAGCCATTTGTTGAAAATCTTCAGGCTCGAAATCGATCGCGGTAACGGCGGTGTAACAGTGTGACTGCTGACGTCGAGCAACGAGACCCTGGCGAAACAAGCTGCCAATTGATTCTCGACCGTAAACACGCAGGTATCCCGGTCGTGCAGTCAAGCTAAACAGTTCGTCCGCCCAGGGCGATCGCAGCCATTGGAAATCAATCGGCAAAATCGAGTCGTCAAAGTTTTGACGCGTCTTTGGTTTTGGAAACTCATGCAGCGGCAGCCGTGGTCCTTCAACAATTGTTAGTGGAACCGCTTGCTGGTCAGCTGTGTGCAACCATCCGTCTTCGTCCCAGACCATTTTTTGAATAGCAGTTTCTCGACCGAGCACACACCTACCGCGATTCCGCAATGGCCTGCCGCACAGATGGACCATGTAAGTATCGCCGTTTTGTGTCTCTACCAGATCGGCATGTCCCGCGCGCTTTAGTTCGATGTCTGGTCGATCTCTTGATGTAAGAATGTATTTCTCCGGATGAATGTCGTATGGGCCGCGCAACTGTTGAGAGCGAGCAAGTGTCACTGCATGTCCCCATCCAGTGCCACCTTCAGCAGTCAGGAGGTAATAGAAACCTCCGCGCTTGTAGAGGTGTGGACCCTCAGTAAATCCAAGTGATGTACCTTTGAAGATCACGTCTCGTGGACCGATCAATCGTCGTTTTTCGAGCGAGTACTCCTGCAACTCAATTCCAGCGAAACGATTCTTCCCTGGTCGATGATCCCACAACATGTTAACTAAGTATTTTCGGCCGTCATCGTCATGAAATAGGGATGGATCAAAGCCACTGCTGTTGAGAAAGATTGGATCAGACCATTCGCCGTCAATTCTTGTACTCGTCACCAGATAATTGTGCATATCACGAAGCGACGCGCCCGAAGCTCCCGCAACCGTTGTTCGTCCGTAACGCTTCACGTCCGTGAAGATCAAATAAAAGGTGCCATGGTCGTAACTCAGGCATGGCGCCCAGACTCCACATGAATCGGGATCACCAAGCATGTTTAGTTGACTCGCGTGATTCAAAGGCCGAAATAACAAGCGCCAGTTTACGAGGTCGCGCGAATGATGTATTTGAACGCCCGGGTACCACTCGAAAGTTGATGTTGCAATGTAGTAGTCGTCGCCAACACGTATGATCGACGGGTCAGGGTTGAACCCGCGCAGTATTGGATTTGTGATAACTGTCGAGTCAGGCATTTTCCGAAACGAGCGATCTCGCAGAGACGGTTTGAGTGTCCTTCGGTTGGACAACGGTCCAAAGAACAAAAGCTCCGATCAAGTCAAGCACACCGAGACATATGAAAAAGGGCGAGTACCCAATTTTCGTCACGAGTGCGCCAATCAAAAGTGAGAAAGTCAACAAACCCGCATTGCCAAACGTGCCCGCCATACCCGCAACAGTCGCAACTTCACTTCGGCGAAAAAGGTCCGATGACATCGTGATGACGGTGACTGATAACGTCTGGTGAGCAAATCCTGCAAGGCTAATGAGCGCAACGGCCGCGTAAGGATTCTCAACAAGTCCTGCCACGCCGACTCCCATCATCATTATTGCGCCAAGTGTAAAGGCTCCGCGTCGTGCGTTAATTAAAGTGGATCCACAGTAGCGTTGCAGCGCTGCTGTGACTGTCGGTCCGAACAGGCAACCGAGGTCAGCGGCAAGGAAAGGCATCCACGCGAACATAGCGATTTGCTTTAGATCGAAGTGACGCACCGTCTTTAAATAAAGAGGTAACCAGAACGTGAGTGTTCCCCAGGTTGGATCTGCGAGAAAACGGGGAATTGCGATCCCCCAGAAGTTCCGCTGACTGAGGATGGAAGCTAGTGAAGGCTTTTTACCATCGTCAGCAAGAAAGTGTTCTTGACCCGATGTGATGTATTCGCGTTCTGTTGCACTTAGCGCGTGGTGTTCATTTGGTGATCGATAAAGCCACAACCACAGTGCAACCCAGATCAGTCCGATTCCTCCAGTCAATACAAAAGCTGCTTGCCAGTTGTACTGGAGGATGGCCCAGACAACGAGTGGTGGGGCAATCATTGAGCCCAGTGAAGCGCCGGTATTATAGACGCCGCTAGCTAATCCACGTTCATTTGCGGGGAACCAAAGTGCCGTGGCCTTCATTCCGGCAGGATTAGCGGAACCTTCAGCGAATCCAAGCAATCCGCGAAGTCCCGCAAACACTTGCCAGTTGTGTGCTAAGCCATGGGCCATATTGATCAGAGACCACGCACTCGCAAAAATCGCAAAGCCTATTCGCAGTCCGAGGACGTCCATCACATAGCCGCACAATGGCTGAAACATGATGGCAATTTGAAATGCTCCGACGATGTACGAGTATTGATGTTCATTAATTTTCAGATCGCTTAGTAACGTTGGAGCTGCAACCGCGAGGGTGCTGCGAGTGAGGTAGTTCAGGATTGATCCGATAACGAGCAATCCCATCATCCACCATCGCAGACCTCGCACCTTGATCATTTAGTTTGTTCCTCTTTACACTCCAAAGACTCTTAAGATTGCCGATTGCCGATTTCTTTTTATGCGGACTCAGTTAGCAATTGGAAATCGGCAATTCTTAACCTGACGCTAACAGTGAGCCTATGCAGCCAAACAATCTTGTCATCTGGAGTAACGACGACTTTCGCCCAGATCAGTCGTCGCAACAGCAACTGTTGGTTGATGGAGTTGGTCCTCATCGGCTGTTGCAGTTCGAGCGCCACGATCCGCGTTCAATAGATGCGCTTGCCGCCGCAGATATTGCTTATGGCGCTCCCGATCCAAATGCAGTTGTTACGTCCAATCGATTGCGCTGGATTCACTTGAACTCTGCTGGATACACGCCATTCGACACGCAACAAATCAAACAGGCATTCCAGGCCCAGAACAAAATTCTTACCACCAGCTCAGCCGTCTACAGCGAACCCTGTGCGCAACATCTACTGGCGATGATGCTGACTCTGGCACGTCAGATTCCTGCAGCGCTTGATTCACAACGTCGTGATTGCGCCTGGCCAATGAAGGAACTACGTGCTGCTTCACGATTGTTGGACGGCCAAACCGTTGTACTACTCGGTTACGGAGCAATTGCACGACGGCTGATCGAGCTGCTACGACCGTTCAACCTCAGTGTCATTGCAGTTCGCACCCGAATCGAGGGTGATGAGGATGTGACCGTCGTCGAAACATCAAAGGTCGACTCGTGTTTGGCGCATGCCGATCATCTGGTGAACACTCTTCCCGCCAATGACGAAACAAAGAACTTTCTCGATGGTGGCCGTTTACGAAGTCTGAAACCAGGAGCGATTGTTTACAACATTGGCCGTGGCACAACGCTCGATGCATCAGCGTTAAATGAGCTGCTCCGTGAAGGTCACATTGCCGCTGCATATCTCGACGTTACTGATCCCGAACCGCTACCACCCGATCATCCGTTGTGGCAAACGCCGAACTGCTTCATTACGCCGCACACTGGTGGTGGTCACTCGAATGAGAAAGAACGACAAATCAAACATTTTCTCGAGAACCTGCGCAGGTTCGAATGTGGAGAGCCGCTGCTGAACCGCGTGGTTTAGCTGCACTGAATAGTCAATAAACAATTTCCTCCGGCGTCTCCAACTTTCCACTTTTCGCCGATCGAAACACTGCTTCAATTACTGCCATGTTTTTTAAGGAGTCTTCCAGCGAGAGTGGAGGTTCTTTGTTTTCAAGTATTGCTTGGGAAAACAGATCGCCCTGGATCGTGTACTGGTCGCAAGGTTCAACTTCAAGCGTCTGAATGCCTCGGCCCGTCAAATCGGATCCATCATCGATGAATACCTTTAAAGGCAAATCAGGCGGCGCGTTCACCGGAATGGGCAACTCTATTCGGCCGTCAGTACCGACGATCTGAATACGTTGATGGGGCGTCATCCGTGTTCCGCAAGTGAACGTGGCCTGCCCTGAAGGAAAGTCGAGCAGTGCCGAGGTCAGGATGTCAGTTTTTGTCTCGGGATGTTCATCGATTAGTGAAACGACTCGATTGGGCTCAGTGCCAAAGATCAAGCGCGAGAAGAAAATCATGTAGCAGCCAATATCCATTAGACCGCCACCGCCGGTCTCGCGAATGTTTCTGATGTTCTTAAGATCCTGATTGTTGTAGCTAAAATGACCATTTACGGATCGAACCTTCCCGATCCGTCCGTCTCTGATCATTGACAGTGTTTTAACCCACTGCGGGTTAGTTAGGACCATGAATGCTTCTTCAATCTTCACACCCGTTTCGTCGCGCACCTTCAGCAGCGGCAACGCTTCTGCCACTGTCATGCTGATCGGCTTTTCGACCAGAGTATGTTTTCCGGCGTGAGCAGCCTTCACTGTCCATTCAATGTGCAGATTGTTTGGAAGTGGATTGTAAATCGCTTCGATATCAGGATCTTCGAGAAGCTCATCATACGAACCGTAGGCGCGAGGTATGTTCAACTCATTCGATGCCGCTTGTGCCTTTGCAAGATCACGGGATGCAATCGACGTGATTTCAGACCACTGTCCTAGTTGCATTGCAGGAATAACTTTTTTGACAGCAATGTTAGCGGCGCCGAGTATGCCCCATTTAATTTTTCTATTTGTAGGCATTGTTTTGAGCGTACCGTTCCGGGCAGGTTCACTGAGTTGCTTTGTTCTTCAGTCCAGGTGAAGTCCAATTGATCACGTGATAAGTTGCGGGCCCTGTTCCCACATTCCTCAACGCGTGGAGTTGGTTAGAAGCATTAAAGATCACAGAACCTGGGCCAACACGTTTCCATTCGCCATTCGACAACACTTCCACAGTTCCTTCTCGAATGATTACAAGTTCTTCATTGGCATGTTTATGTGGCGGATGTGACTGCATCCCTGGTTTCAAGGTTGTCACATGACATTCGAGTTCATCTAAAGTTGCGGTCGGACTCCGAAAGAACTGTCGCACTTCGCCGACATCTGTGGGTTTCGCTGCAATGCTGGTCCATTCAAATACGGATGAACCCATCACTGAAGTTTGTGAATGCACAGCAACGACGCTAAGCGTCAAAACGATCGCAACAGATGCAACAACCAGATCACGACGAGTAATCATTTATGCCTCCCGCTTGCGCAGATGGATGTCTGCAAACTTCAAAAACTGCTCCCAGTCGAACGGGGTGATTGCGTGTCCGCCAGTGTGAATGTGGAAACCAATCGTTTTCATGATTGGCTGATCGAGTGCAGGCATTTCATCAATCCCAAGATCTGCCTGGCCAAGAAGCCTGAAAACGGGGCCGGCAGCAACGCACGCCAGAAACTCACCATTTGGATCGGCCCAGCGATCTGTCTCGCCGGCGGTAATGTAGGCAGGACGCGGTGCAATCAGCGCAATTAGCTCGTGCATATCAACGGGCATCTGATCTTCATGATCCGCATACTTCTTGTAGTTGGCTGAAAACCAGTAAGGGAAATTGGTGATCAAATTGCGGACTCGTTCACCGTAGTCACGACGCGACAATGAAGCACCACCTTCTCCAGAACAACTCGAAATGACCATAGCAAATCGCTGATCGAGCGCGCCGGTCCACAACACGGTCTTGCCAAGTCGCGAATGTCCAATTATGGCAACACGTTTTGCGTCGACATCTTTGTCCTTTTCCATGTAATCAAGTGCACGACTCAGTCCATATGACCATGCCCCAATCGCTCCCCATTCATCAGGCGCCGGTTCGCTTTGTCCGTTCTTGAAGAAGAGTGGCCTGATACCTGAAACGTAGCCTCCATTGAAATCAGGTTCGATGTCTGTGTAACAAATCGTGGCGTAGGCGTAACCGTGCGCGAGAACAGTCGCTGTTTCCGACATAGAACTACCGCGTGTCTGTTCGGGCGCAACTTCTTTTTGTCGCGTTCGCGGATTCCAAACTGTGCCAAGTTTGATCGCCGGATCGTTCGCGGCTGTCTGGTTGCCCACGAAACTCAGTGACAAGAAAACAGGCACTGGCTTACTGGCATTTTTCGGAATGAAAATTAGTAAATCCTCTTTTGGACCGGTTTTGCTTGATGAAAAAAAGATCGTGATCTGTTTTCGTATCGCCGTTCCATTAAGCGCGTCTGTGCTCCTGTCGAAGATTTCATAGTGGAGAGCCTTTGGTGGGGCGGGGTTGTGGCCGTAAACATTTGTGGCGAACAGTTCCAAAAGTTCAGCACGGCGCTTGTTCCAATCGGCTACTGTATGCACCTGAGTTCCATTGCTGAAGATCAGTGGATCCGGGAGCGAGTAAGTTCCTACTTTTGACTCATCGTAATTTGGGGGAGGGAGTTGTTGCGCGACAGAAGCGCCGACGGCGACGCAGACAAATACACAAACGAAGAGACAGAGTCTTAGCATATTCGGTAGCGATCATGCAGGCGAGATGGCCCGCAGTGCGACATCCGGTTTAGGTATTAGCGTACGCCAAGCAAAAGATCGATCGTCAGTTGGTCCAATCGTTCGTAAGGCAGAGGTTTCGCTGCCAGATGCGTTCGATCGAGTTGCAGCGTCTTTATCTTTTCAGCCTTCGCACGACTGTACCTTCCAAGCAATTCCGAATCTTCCGGGGCCGCAGCGTGGATTTCTTTTAATAATGCCTGAATCTCGGCGTCTTCGTTGAACTGTCGAGCTTTTTCTTTGAAGATCAAATAGTTCCGCATACAGCCCGCGGCAAATACCCAAACACCATCCTCGTTTTCACTGCGATACGAGTGCGCATCAAAATGCCGCGGACCTTCGTACCCAGATTCTTCGAGTAACTTCACAAGGAAGAACAAGTTTTTGATGGATTCGGATCCAAAGCGCAGGTCCTGATCAAAACGCGGACCTTTTTGATCGTTAAGATCGATATGAAACAGTTTGCCGGCTTCCAATGCCTGGGCGACAGCGTGATAGAAATTCAGACCAGACATCTGTTCGTGACCCACTTCGGGGTTTACTCCAACCATGTCAGGGTGATCCAGTGTCGCAATGAAACCGAGCATAGCTCCCGTAGTAGGTAAGTAGATATCACCACGCGGCTCGTTGGGTTTAGCTTCGAGAGCAAATTTGTAGCCGTATCCCTGATCAATTGAATACTCACATAAGAAGTCAAGAGCTTCGCGGTTCCACTTCAATGCTTCGCGCGCATCTTTCGCAGCATCAACTTCAGCACCTTCGCGCCCACCCCAAAAAACATAGATCTTCGCGCCGAGTTCCGCGCCGAGATCCATTGAACGCATCGTTTTCTGAAGTGCGTAGAGTCGAACACGAGCATCGTTCGAAGTAAAAGCCCCGTCTTTGAAGACCGCGTCGTAGAACAGATTCGTGGTCGCCATCGGCACTTTCATGCCGGAATCATCGAGTGCTTTCTTAAACTCACTTACGATTCGATCGCGTTCAGATGCGGAGGCGTCGATCGGTATTAAGTCGTTGTCGTGAAGATTGACGCCGTAAGCGCCTAATTCACTCAGGCGTTGAACTATTCTGGTAGGGCTAATGGTTGCTCGCGTTGCATCGCCGAAAGGGTCGCGTCCGCGATTACCAACTGTCCAGAGGCCGAATGTAAACTTGTGCTCAGGTTTTGGTTGGAAATTATTCGAAGCCATATCTTTATTCCCCCCACTGTCTTTTCAGAATACTTTCGCTTTATTGTACCCGCCTCATCCAGATGTAACCATTTTAGTTCTGTGTTGCCACACTTAGCACTGCATCGAATGCAGGTTTTTGTTGCCCATTTCGATCAAAAAGCAACGGGTAACTGGTTCTGCCTCTGACCGGCCAATTGTTGAGCCATGAATCACGATCGGTCACTCCCCAAAACGTTACGCGGTCGATTACATCGCGATGTTTTTGAAAGACCTTGAACAAGGCTGAGTAACGCGTGGCTAACTGTTGCTGAACTGAGTCAGGAAGTCCGCTCGCATATGGATTCAATTGAGCCTGCAACGCGACATTAAGCGTGATGTCCGCTCCACGATTTTGTGTGGCGGAAGGTAATACATCGACATCAAGCTCTGTGATGTTGACCTTGATACCGATCTTTGCAAAGTCGGCAATAGTTGCGTCCTGTTGCTGAACAGTAGGCCAGTCCAATTTGTCGTGTCCTTGTAAGCCAACCGCAGCGACGGGAATACCCTGCGCCTGCAATTTCTTGATGAGTTCGATTGCGCCTTTCCGTTTAGGTTCGTTCTCGAGGGAATAGTCGTTGTAATACAACTCCGCTTGAGGATCTGCTTCATGCGCAAACTGGAACGCTTTGGTTAAATATTCTTCACCGATAATTTTCATCCAGGGTGTTTGTCGCAAAGTACCATCCTCGCTGAGTGCTTCATTGACAACGTCCCAGCCTTTAATTCTGCCTTTGTAACGACCGACAACCGTTTGAATGTGATCACGCAGGCGTGTGAGCAATGAGTCACGACTAATCTGATTACCCTTGTCGTCCTGAAATACCCAACTCGGCGTCTGATTGTGCCAGACTAGTGTGTGGCCGATGATGAACATGTGATACTTCTCGCCGAACGCGACATAACGATCAGAGCCTTCAAAATCATACTTGTCCGGTTGTGGATGAACTGATTGCCACTTCAAAACATTTTCCGGAGTGACGGAGTTGAACTGGGTAGCAATGATCGCGACACCGCGCTGGTCCTGTTCAGAGAATTGGTTTTGATTGATTGCGGCGCCAATCAGAAACGAGTTTCTGAATGCATCCTTTAACGCAGCCTTGTTCTGACTGCCGGTCAAGAGCACTGGCAACAAGACGCTCACAATGAATAGTAATCTTTTGTGCATGGTTCCCTAGACACTTACCGCAAAGGCGTCGTCCGCGGCGTATTGTTTACGACGCTCAACAAGTTCGTCCTGGATCTTTAGAGTAAGTTTCTTTCCGATTGGGTAGATGATCAGGCATATGAGCCCAAGGAACATCGCGATTGCCGGAAAGATGCTGGCACCTAGTCTAATTCCAAGTAATGCTCGCTCGGATTGGGCTACGTTAGGCACATAACCATAGGCATCGATCACCCAGGCACTGAGCGCGCCGCCGAGGCTCAAGCCGGCTTTAAGAGCAAACAGAATTCCCGCGTACATGAAGCCTGTCGCCCTGCGGTTAGTCTTCCATTCCGAATAATCTGCGACGTCCGCAATCATGACCCACAACAGCGGAACGGTAGGTCCCCAGCCAATTGCCCAAAGTATACTTAATGCAAACATCAGACTAATTGATGTTGGACCAACGACGAAGACGAGCAAGGTTGCAAACATGGTCACTGCCATGCCAACGATAAACACAGCTTTCTTTCCAAAGCGATCAGCAAGTGGTTTGGAAAAAATTATTCCGATGATCTGCACGAGGCTTCCTGTTACAAAAAAGAGACTCAGACCGACTGCGGCCGCATTGGAGCCATCGGGCTTCACCAGCAGTCCAAGTGAATTAAGCACTGATTGCCATGCGGTAGGAGAGTCAGGATTTCCTGCGAGGCCAAGTTTGTCCAGGAATGCTCTTAGCTGTTGCGGATCGAGGTAGTACGCGAAGAAATAGTTCGAAGAACTTCCGCGCACTACCAGCATCGTAAAAATTAACAACGTGAGAATGAACATCACGAGCCATGGACCGCATCTGAAGACATTGTTCAGGTCCTGTTTCAGCGATGATTTTTGTCCCGGAAGGGGCTGCACGCGCTCGCGTGTACTGGCAAAAGCGAAAAAGTTCAAAACGATGATAATCGCACCAAAGATGGCCATCGTAATCGCCCAACCTTTGGCTGAGTCACCTCCGCCTAATTTTGCGACCAATGGCAGAGGCAATGCCTGGATGATGAACTGCCCGACCAGTGCTCCCACAAATCGGTAACTGGCGATGCTGCTACGTTCACTGACATCCGGTGTCATCACACCCATCAATGCGGAGTAAGGTGTGTTGTTGGCAGAATAGAGCATCATCACCAACGTGTAGGTGAAGTAGGCGTAAATCAATTTACCCTGTGGTCCAACATTAGGAGTTACATATACGAGCCAGAAGACAACGCCGAATGGTATGGCAGTGAACAGAATCCACGGACGAAACTTGCCCCAACGAGTTTGCGTGCGATCTGACAATGCACCAATGATCGGATCAAAGACTGCGTCAGCAAGTCGCAACACGAGGAACATCGAGCCAACAGCAACGGCGGCGAGTCCTGCAGTGTCCGTGTAGAAACGGGTCTGGTAGAGGATCATCGATTGGAAGAAGAAGTTGGTTGCGATATCACCGAGGCTGTAACCAATTTTCTCGCGGACGGGGACTCTTTGGGTTGTGTCGGTCATTGATGTCGTCTTCATTTTTGAAATTCCGAGAACGCTCTGGCGTTTGCCTGCGAAGCAGGCTTAAGCGTAAAGCCTGGGGCGTGAGCCCCAGG
>PSRF01000158.1 GCA_003175865.1 Blastocatellia bacterium | reverse complement strand
GACAAGCTGAAGCTCATCGGACGTGGTAGTATTTTCCACCAATTAACCTTCAACAATGAGGTGCTTCGATGAAAAGGCTGTTCTTAGCTTTGTGCATCATCGTAATTGCTGTTGTTTGCATCGCCAGCGTCAACAGTGGTGCACAAGAGCAGACTCAAAACTCGCAATCGTCAAAAACCATTCAACTCACCGGGCTTAAAGATCGCGTCACAATCCGTCGTGATGAGCGCGGCATACCTTACATTGAAGCCAAGAATGATGAAGACCTCTATTTCGCACAGGGCTATGCGACCGCAGTTGATCGACTGTGGCAAATGGACCTCTTTCGTCGCACAGCGCGCGGAGAGTTAGCCGAAGTCCTGGGTGCCGGACCAAACAATCAGGCGCTCGAACAAGACAAACAACATCGCGTACTAGGCTTCTCACATGTCGCTGAAGATGAAGCGGCGCAAGCATCTCCGAAAGCGAAGTTAGTGTTGGAAGCTTATGCGCGCGGAGTCAACGCGTACATTGATTCACTCGATCCCAAATCACTTCCACCTGAGTTTCAAATACTTCAATACAAACCAAAGCCCTGGACTCCAGCCGACTCATTAATCATCGTCAAGATTTTTGCAGAAGCGCTTTCGAATACTTGGCGACTGGATGCGATGCGTGAAGCATTGTCAGCGCTTCCAGCCGAGAAGCGTGCGGCCTTGATGCCTGAGATTTCTCCGTTGGATGTCTTGGTCGTCGGCAAAGACACGAAACAAACCAACAGCACCACTGCATCAATCCCGCCGCCCTACTCTCGACAAGCGCTACTTGATCTCGAACAGAACCGCGCAGTAAGCGAGGCTGCCCTTGAACGCTTAGGTTTGTTTGCGGAAGGACTAGCAGCCAGTAACAACTGGGTGATAGATGGCAAGCATACAGTTTCTGGAAAATCGCTCCTTGCAAACGATCCACACCTCCAGGCAAGCACCCCTCCGATCTGGCACATGATTCACTTGACCGCTCCGGGCGTTCGCGTCGCGGGTGTCACGGGACCAGGTCTACCTGGTGTCGTGATCGGACACAATGATCGAATCGCATGGGGATTCACGAACGTTGGACCTGACGTGCAGGATTTGTACATCGAAAAGTTCGATCCAAACGATCCGAAGCGCTATTCAACTCCTTCAGGTTGGCAAACCGTCACAGTCCGTCACGAAGAAATAAAAGTTCGCAAAGCGATCGGCGACTCCGCGACCGATATCGTCCCGCTTGATGTGACTGTCACTCGTCATGGCCCGATCGTGTTTGAGCGTGACGGCAAACGTTATGCGCTTCGTTGGACCGCGCTCGATCCAAAACTGAACAGGTCTGATATCAGTTTCCAAATGAATCGGGCGGGCAATTGGCAAGAATTCAATGCCGCGCTGGAAGCGTTCACTGCACCCACGCAGAACATTGTCTATGCGGACGTCGATGGACACATCGGCTATCACGCAGCCGGTGTTGTACCGATCAGAAAGACCGGGGATGGTAGTGTTCCTTATGATGGTTCAACAGATGACGGCGAGTGGACGGGATTTATTCCAGTTTCCAAGCTACCAAACGTTTACGATCCGCCTTCTGGCATTATCGTGACAGCGAACCAGAGAATTGTCGGCACCGACTATCCGTATTTTCTGACTCACTCCTGGGCACAACCGTATCGTGCGCGTCGTATCTTCGATCTGCTAAGTGAAAAACCAAAGCTGGATGCCAACGACTTTCTTCGCATTCAAGGCGACGTCTACTCGATTGCTGGAGTCTTGTTCGCCAAACAGGCGGCGAAGGATCTCAAACCAACGTTAACGCCAGCCGACGACAAACTTCGCGCAGCAGTCGATCTGCTTGAAAGCTGGGACGGACAGGTCAACGCCGAATCGCGTGGGGCACTAATAGCCTCACAAATGCGCATTGCGTTTCGGTCAAAAATATTGACTGCAACACTTGGTCAGGATCTGGTGAAAAGTTATCAGTGGTCCAACTTCGACACGACGCTCGATCGAATCATTAAAGACGAACCTGCCAACTGGTTGCCGAAGGAGTTCAAGACTTATGCGGACCTCTATCGAGCTTGTTACGACGATGCAGTCAGCGCGTTAACAAAGAGTCTCGGCGCTGATGAGTCAAAGTGGGCCTGGGGTGAACAGGTAAAAGCTCGCTTTCCTCACCCGCTGGCAGCTGCGCCGTTGATAGGCGGACAGTTCACGATACCTCCGTTTCCACAAAATGGAACAGGTGGCTTGCTTGGTGCAACAGTGAACGTTGGATCATCTGTTTCAATGCGCTTCATCGCTGACCCGTCAGACTGGGATAAGACTCAGCACGGGATCAGTGTCGGTGAATCGGGATTGCCAAAGAGTCCTCATTGGAATGATCAACTTGCGGACTGGCGTGCAGTCACTCCCAGAGTTTTTCCGTTCAGTGAAAGCGCAGTTGCTGCCGCGACAAAAGAGACTCTCGTGCTTGAACCAAAGTGAAATCAAACCCTGCGAAATTCCGCGTCCTTTGCGCCTCGGCGGTTAATTGTTGCAACTAGGATCTACCGCGGAGCGGCAAAGGACGCACAGTCTCGCAGAGGAGAATCACCGTGAATGAGAGTTCAACTATCGCTACTAAGTGGCGAGTCTTCTGCGCAGTAGAACTTCCCCAGGCACTACAGGAGAAGATCGAGCAACACGTTCAACGACTGCGAAAGATTGTTCCCGAGGCTAAAGCAAGTTGGAGCCGGCCGGGCAATGTTCATCTGACTTTGAAATTCTTTGGTGATGTAGAAATGAATCGGGTCGGAAAGATTTCCGAAGCTGCCTCACGTGCAACTCAAACCACTTCACCCTTCAGTATCGGCGTTCGAGGAACGGGCGCATTCCCCAAGATCAATCAACCGAAAGTGCTTTGGATTGGAATCGATGACGTTCAAAAGGAACTCAGTAATTTGCAACAGTCGGTCGAAACGGAGTGTGCGAATGAAGAGTTTCCCAAAGATGAACGCGCTTTCCGTCCACACCTGACGGTTGCGCGCCTGCGAAATCCACATCGGGCAAGAGAGTTGGCCCAGGCTCACCAGGAACTCGGGTTTGAGACATTGATCGTTCCGGTAAGGGAAATCGTTGTGTTTCGAAGTCAGTTGAGTAGTGAAGGATCGACGTACACGGTCATCTCGCGACATGAACTCAGGCGTGAAACAACCCCTTAAGGATGACGCCCTCCTTGGAATGCGACGGCCCGGCGTCGCTTTGTTATAGCGGACCTTTGTTGAGAGTCACGCGCCGATTGGTATAACAAAGCGACGCCGGGCCGTCGCACTCCAAGGAGGTCGGACATTAGCGCGGGAGTTCGCGCGGTCGCGGTGGATTATCCTTCTCTCCAGTTTGCTCCCCTGACTGTGACCACACTTCCTTCATCGCGCCCACACTCGACAGAAGCGACGACGTTTCTACCGGCATAAAGATTACTTTTGAATTGTTGGTCCTCGTCATGTCTCGCAGACTCTCGATGTAACGAGCCTGGATCAGGTATTGAGCTGGATTGCCATGTTCCTGCATCGCCGCCGCCACGCGCGCAATCGCTTCGGCTTCAGCCTCCGCATTTCGCAACCTTGCCGCCGCTGCCGCTTCGGCCGCGAGAATCACCGACTGCTTTTCTCCCTCGGCCCGCGTCACGGCCGCCTGCTTCTCACCTTCGGCTCTGGTGATTGACGCTTGTCGATCACCTTCTGCCTGCAACACGAGAGCGCGTCGATTTCGCTCTGCCGTCATTTGTTTTTCCATGGTGATGCGAACATCTTCTGGTGGGTTGATGTTCTTGACGTCAACGCGAGTTACCTTCACACCCCATTTATCTGTCGCTTCATCGAGGATGATGCGAAGTTTCGAATTGATCTGGTCACGTTGTGACAATGTGTGGTCCAAGTCCATGTCACCCATCACTGCGCGCATGCCTGTGATCGTCAGCTGCACAATGCCACCAACGAGATCGTTCATCTCGTAAACCGCCTTGATCGGATCCGTGATCTGCCAGTAAACAACCGAGTCAACGTGAATCGTCACGTTATCGCGCGTGATGACGGGTTGCGGCGGCAAATCAATGTACTGCTCGCGTAAATCGATCGAGGTCAAACCTGGTCTGGTATTGGTCCAGTAGACGGCGCGCGGCTTGTCGAGGAATGGGACGAGGATGTTGAGTCCGCTGCTGGCTACTTTGTCAAACTTGCCCAGGCGCTCGACCAGCATGACGGTCGCTTGCGGAACGATACGGATTGTTTTCACAGCGATCACCAGTAACACAATCGCAATGAAGCCAAAAAACATGAAGGCAAGTACAGCTCCAACGGCATCCATAGTTGACTCCTAATTGAAGTAAGAATGGGTTCGAACAACTGTGCGGCGAACTATATCTGAATCGCTCGAGGTTCGACAATTTTTTATGTCCGATAAGCTAGCTTCAGCTTGTCGCGAGATTCGCAAAAGTCACCCGAGTCGTAAGTTGAGCTCCTTCCAGGAAGACGACGAGCTCAAGCCTATCGAACAAAGGACACCGCCTCCTCCACGACTTCCGCCGCCGCCAGCACAGACTCCTCAGCAAACGGCAGGCCTGCGATCTGTACTCCTATCGGCAACCCTTCTTTGGACCGACCGGCTGGTAAAGTCACTGCGGGCAAATCGAAGACATTGAATGCCTGCGCATAACTAAACGCTCGAAACGTTCCCATTGTCACATCGCCGACTGTGACCTTCAATGTGTCGTGTTTATAGGCTGGTGTTGCGCCAACCGGACAGACAAGGATCGGGGTCATCGACATCCAATCGATCAACTCGGCACGCAATCGATCACGCTCAATCCATGACGCAATGTACTCATCAAGCGTCGGCGGAGGTGTATCGTCGGCCGTCTTCAAACGCCAACTTACAAATCCCCCACCTTCATTTTCCCGACCTTTATAAGCCTGACGCAATTGCACAACTGAGGCGCGCGAGAAAACTCTCAACCAAAGCTCATTAGCTCGTTCGACATGCGGTGGTCGTGTTTGTGCGACCACATACCCGGCGTCCTGTAACGCAGCCGCCGCAGTCTGAATCGCCTTCGCAGTCTCTTCAGTCACAGGAGCTACGCTATCGTCAACGTACCAGGCTGCGCGACGAAGTTTAGTAGGTGGACCAACTGACGTGTTCGCCAACACATGAAACAACAAACGAAGATCAGCAATGCTCCGTGCCATTGGACCAATTACTGCACCAAGTGAATATGGACCACTCGAAGGCGGAAACTGACCGTCACCAGGAACGCGACCAGTGGTTGGCTTCAAACCAGGTATTCCGCAAAAGTGTGCTGGAATTCGAATTGATCCGGCGAGATCACTTCCCAGGCCACCGGGAGACATCTTGGTTGCGATGGCAACGGCTTCGCCACCACTCGAGCCACCGGGTGTCAACGAAGAGTCAAACGGATTGTTTGTGCGACCGAACACTGGATTGTCGGCCGTATAGTCCATCGCCATTTCCGCGGCATTAGTCTTTCCGAGGAGAATGGCACCAGCGGATTTCAGCCGAGCAACGGCTGGGGCATCACGCAATGGAACAAAATCACGCCGCAACACAGAACCGCTCGTCGATCGTAAACCAGCAGTCTCAATTGTATCCTTGATAGTCAGGGGCACGCCGTGCAGCGGCGGGAGTTCGCTGCTGGTGTTCGCTTCAGCCGTTCTCGCCTGATCGAGGGCATCAGGATTTAGTGTAACGATCGCATTAAGTGACGGGTTGAGTTTTTCTATCAACTCAAGATGGGCCCTGATGAGGTCCACCCGCGACAACTTGCGCGCCGCGATCAGTTGCGCCATTTCAGTTAAAGTTAACGAAGTCAATTCACTCATTTATTTAGTCGACTCTAGCATCTGTTTCTGCAGGTGAACGATCCGACGTTCGAACCGTGTTTTGCATTTGCTCGACTTCTCAATATAATTCAAGTGCTCTGGAGAGACTCATTAACAACCTGCCCCATCGTGATCTAATGATCATGATCTCAACCTTTAGCGGCAAAGGAGTGGATTCTTGGCTATTCGTTTGAGTAGGACCTTCATCCTGCGCAAGCTGCATCAGCTTACAGGTATCGTTCCTCTTGGTATCTTCCTTCTAGAACACTTTTACACCAATTCCAAAGCGCTCGACGGTGCGGCGAGTTTCAACGATGCGGTCAAAGATCTGCAATCTATACCGTACA
>PSRF01000078.1 GCA_003175865.1 Blastocatellia bacterium | reverse complement strand
GCGACGCCGGGCCGTCGCACTCCAAGGAGTTGTCGCACTCAAGGAATGGTTAATTTGGTGCGATTACCCGGAAGCTCACGGGTTCTGATCGCACGCTTCGATCCCCAGCTAAGTGCGCCACAACCGTGACAAAGTATTTACCTGGCGCAAGCGAGTCTGTCTTGATCTCCAACTGCGTGTTGTTCGTGGTTTGCGTCAGAACTGGACCACCATCGTCTGTAACCACTTTGATTTCGTAAAAACTTGCGTCTGGTACTGCATTCCATCGCATCGATTGCAGTTTCCCTCGAATAACTGAGCCGTCGTGAGAAAGAGTCAGAATCGGTTGAAGGTTGTTGCGCGATCCGCGCACTGTTGGAGCACGTGACTCAATCGGCTTTGCTGTTACTGATTTGTTTTCAACTTTGGAGGTCCCAGTTGGAGTGACACCAGGTCGTACCGGTTCGGTATTTTCGGCCACCAAGTCTACAGGTTTGGAAGTCGGTTGGACTCGAGACTTGTAGATTATGAAAGTAACGGTAACCAGCAAGCAGGCGGTCGCTGTGGCGATCGCCCACCTCCAATCCCAGACCCGCGACGGTCTATTCGAAACGAGAGCACGTGCAGATGCGACAATCTGTGGCGGCACTAACAAATTCGAATCATCTTCAGTCGCGAGAAAAGCGATCGTTTGCAGACAAGCGGTACAGTCAGCAAGATGAAGCTCCAGACGACGTCGCTTTTCGGTGCCGAGTTCTTTTTGTACATATGCTGCGAGCTGATTGGCGTCAGGACAACGCCAAGTGCGACGCGCTTCAATCGTCTTTGAACTGAGCAACGCTGTTAATTCATTTTCATCCATCGCTGTATTTCACGGACACTGTCTGCGCTTTTCCGTTAGCTAGCGATCAGTTTTGCTAACTGCGCCAGAATGTCTTTAATAAGCCGGTCAGCTCGTTGGGCATTTCCCAGGTCGAGTAGGTCCGCGACTTTCTCCAGTGTTAGTCCTTCCTCAAAACGCAGACGAATCAACAAGCGTTCGTCTGGTTTTAATTGTCTAAGCGCTCGTTGTAGGTTTCTTCGCTGTTCGTTATCAATCGCGCGCGTCTCAGGGTCCGGTTGAGAGTCTTCCAGCGCTAATGTAGATCCATCTGATTGGTCCAGACTCGTAACGTCGCCAGCACTCGCGTAAGTGGCTCGCTTTGACAATAGCCAACGCTGGTTGACGGTAAGCGATTGGTCGATTCTGGCCCGACTCTCTTCGATTCGGGTTAATGTTGTGTTAGGGAACTGAGCTGCGAGCAGGGACACACACTCGTCAGGCGGAGTGGCGTTTTCATAGACGGCGCGAAAGACTTCCTGATCAAAAATCGAAAGACGAGAAATAGATCGAAACTGCCGAATCCGCCCCGATTGCTTCCGGTGCCAGTCGATACAGAGATTCCGAACGACTGCTCGTAACCATGTTGCAAAACTAGCCGTACCTTCTCCCTTAAACTTTCGCAGTCGTTTCGCACGATTCTCGATGAGTCTTTCACAAACAAACTGAAAAACGTCTGCAGCGTTGTCAGCGTCAGATTCGAAATGACGGATAACGTTATAAATAAGATTGGAATAATCAGACAAAAACTGTCCCCACGCCACTTCCGGATTGTGGGAGCTGAGCTCTTGAAGGAGTTCTTCTACTAAATTGTGCGACATCGGTCCGGAGTGATGATTCGTCGACGCAAACTGCAGAATTATCGAAGAGCGTTTCGAATGCGTTGGTTTTCAGATTGCGCTCGTCGAATCGACGACGGCATATAGAGGACCGCTGGACTTTTCGGAAGATCGACTGGGCGCTCGGTGACTGATGAAATCGGCCGGATTCTACTCTGGAATGTCGGAGTTGACCATGAAAAACTCCTTGGAGTGCGACGGTCCGACGTCGGTTTCTTATATCGAAACCTCTCAGTACTCTCAAGTTGTCGATATAACAAAGCGACGCCGGGCCGTCGCAGTCCAAGGAGTTGTCGCACTCCAGGGAGTTTTGTCTTTTCTTTGTTCGTCGCGCAAAATGCTTAAGGTCTAAACAGACACCCTGACCGAGGATCCGAATGAATCGTCTCGCATTATTAACACTGTTCCTATTGTCACTTAGCTTTTCGAACTGCAATTCAAACCCGACGCCCGGCAAGTCGACAAACAGTGCAGTTAACGAATCTCCAAAACATCTAACCTACGAAGTCGTCAAGGTTTATCCGCACGATCCGGACGCCTTTACGCAGGGCCTTGAAGTGCATAATGGCAAGATGATTGAGAGTACGGGCGAGGTGGGTCGCTCGAGTCTGCGTTCAGTGGAAGTTGAAACCGGCGACGTCAAAAAGAAAGTCGAAGTTCCGCCGCCGTACTTCGCTGAGGGCATAACCGAGCTGAACGGGAAAATCTACCAATTAACCTGGCAACATCAGGTTGGCTTTATATATGACGACAATTTCCAAAAGACGGGTCAGTTTAATTATGAAGGTGAAGGGTGGGGACTAACGAATGACGGACACTCGCTGATCTTGAGCGACGGCTCCAATCGAATAAAATTCCTTGATCCAGACAGCTTCCGTGTCACAAAAACCATCGCAGTACTTGACGGCAAGACCCCGGTCAAAGAACTCAACGAACTCGAGTATATAAATGGTGACATTTACGCGAACGTCTGGCATGCCGACAGAATTGCAGTCATAGAGCCGGCGAGTGGTCACGTAAAAGCCTGGCTTGATATGACCGGACTGCTGCAGCCGGGCGATGTCACTGACGAGGAAGCGGTGCTCAATGGAATCGCGTACGATCAAAGCAGCAATCGACTGTTTGTGACGGGTAAGTTGTGGCCAAAAATGTTTGAGATACGAGTGAAATAATTGTGGAGTGCGCTGACACTGTCAGCGCTTTATTAAAAGAGGTCAAGACTAACGGAAAGCGCTGACAGAGTCAGCGCACTCCAAACATGAAGTTCCTTAATTATTTTCGCGCTTTCTCTTACGCCATGATCGCAGTGGCGATGTTGTCGCTTGTGCTCGCCGGAGGCTTGAACTACGGCCTGGCACTCGGCTTCCTCATCATCATGATCATTAGTTGGAAGCTCGAAGATACGAAGTGGCAGTTACCCGAACGTATCGGACTCGGGATCGTCTTGCTCTCGATCCCTCTCTTTTACCTCGACTGGCAATATCAAAAGCTACTGGGCGAACCGGTTGAGCGTTTAGGCGTCAACGCACTAGCGCATCTGATTGTCTTTCTATCAGCAGTCAAACTGGTCCAGGTCAAAAAGGATCGAGATTGGGTTTTTCTTTACCTCATCTCATTTTTCGAAGTCCTACTCGCCGCGGGTTTGAGTTTCAGTCCAATCTTTCTTCTGACTCTCACTCTTTACCTGCTGACTGCCGTGACCGCAGTCACTGCTTTCGAAATTCAGAAGGCGCGGAGATCGATCCCTTACACCGAAACGCGTTTGCTGGTGCCACCTGATTCGCGCGTCTTCAAAAACAACAAGCGACGTCCCTGGCGTAACAGCGAAGGGGTTCGTTTGCCGTTCGTCGCAATCGCGTTGCTCAGCTTGATATTCGTTCTAGCCCTGCCGCTCTTCTTGGTTGCGCCTCGATCGAGTGCAGCAGTGCTTGCACGCAACGGCGCGAGCCTCGGTCGCTTCATCGGCTTTTCCGAGAACGTAACGTTAGGTTCTATCGGAGAACTTAAACAGGATGACGCCGTAGTGATGCACGTCAGGATCGACGAGGGCCAGATACCCCGTGACTTGCGCTGGCGTGGCGTTGCTCTCGATGAATACACGGGTCGTGGTTGGAAGAAGTCGCTCGAGGCGCGCAAGGTAATAGAGTTCAGAGATAAACCGCGCGGTTTTTATCCACTGGGCCAGGCTGAAGCATTGCATCGCCTGACAACTCAAACGGTTTTTCTCGAACCAATTGAGTCCCCGGTTTTGTTTGCCGCGCCTCGCGCTGTCGCGGTCCAGGGTGACTTACCGTTTGTGAGAATTGATTCGGAAGGATCAGTGCAGACGCGCCATCATGAATTCGAACGTTTAATCTACAAAGCGATCTCTGACACAAATGAGGCAGGCATTGAAACGCTGCGCAACGATCTTCGACTATATCCTGCTGCGTTCGAACGTTACTTACAGCTACCAGAACATCTCGATCCTCGAATAAATGCGCTTGCGTATTCAATTTTGATAAACGCACACGCGACCAACCGTTATGACGCCGCGAAAGCAATTGAACACGAGTTGCAAACAGCCTACGGATACTCGTTGCAAATGCGCGCAGGTGGTCCCGATCCACTCGCGGATTTTTTGTTCAATGTCAAAACGGGGCATTGCGAGTATTTCTCCACGGCGATGGTCATCATGCTGCGCACACGAGGCGTTGCAGCACGTGTCGTAAATGGATTCTTGCCTGGTGAGTACAACGAGGCAGCTGGAGCGTTCACAGTCAGACAAAGTGATGCGCATTCGTGGGTTGAAGTCTATTTTCCAGAGTCACGAACATGGGTGACCTTTGATCCGACTCCTTCTGCTGGTCGAGCTGAGCCGGCACGAACAGGACTAGCGGCCAAACTGCAGAAGTATGCCGAAGCCCTGGAGCTCGTTTGGTTTCAGTATGTAGTCGGCTACGACAAACAGGAACAGACGTCCCTTGCTACTTCATTGCATAACCGCTTCTTTGAAATCAGTTCATTTCTCTCGAGAACGGTCGCTTATGTGAAACGGGTTCTGCCTTCAAACATGTGGGCGATCGTGAGTTCGATTGGTGTTTTGGTTTTGCTTATCGGTCTGGTTCTTGTTGCAAAGAGAATCTGGCGACTCGGTTGGCGGCGTGGGATCAATTTACGGAAAGCTACGACTGAGACTCCAGCATCAACAGTCGATTTCTATGAGCGTCTCACTCGGCTACTGGCAAATCGCGGCGTCAATCGAGCAGATCACTTAACGCCAATGGAGTTTGCCAGTGTTGTGGGACTACAACCCGCGCTTGCAATTACTCGGGCTTACAACCGAGTACGTTATGGTGGTGAGCGACTGACTGACACAGAGTTGCGTGAAATTGACCAGGCGCTGAATACAATCGAAAGCAGTTCGGAGTGAGGCAAGTTGCGTAAAGGACGACTCCTTGGAGTGCGGCGGCCTGGCGCCGCTTTGTTACAAGAGATTGTCGCGCAACTCTCAAGTTGTCGGTATATCAAAGCGACGCCGGGCCGTCGCACTCCAAGGAGTTATTAGAGTCTTAAGCAAATGAAAAAAGTTGGATTTATTAGTCTCGGTTGCCCGAAGAACCTCGTCGACAGCGAGGTGATGATGGGCCAGTTACAGCAAAATGGATATCAGATTACGCCTAACGCCGACGAAGCCGAAACGGTAGTTGTAAATACATGTGGATTTATCGACTCCGCAAAACAGGAGTCGATTGATGCAATTCTCGAAGCGGCACGACTGAAAACTGAAGGGCACGCCAAGCGTTTGATTGTGGCGG
>PSRF01000242.1 GCA_003175865.1 Blastocatellia bacterium | reverse complement strand
CGAATATGGTGCGGCACTTTTCTCGCACGACAGCTACTTTGCGATACCTGCCTATCCGCTCGAGTCGGTTTTTGATCCAACTGGGGCTGGCGACACTTTCGCTGGCGGGTTTATGGGATATCTTTCTAGTCAGGCAAAATTAGATGAAGATGCGATGCGACGGGCGATGATCTTTGGTTCAGTGATGGCGTCGTTCAACGTTGAGGAGTTTGGTACTGCTCGCGTACGACGTCTCACGCATGATGAGATCAATGAGCGCTTCCATGCGTTTAAGCGCATGACACATTTTGATGAAATACCGTTTGAAAGAGCTAGTTAAGGGATTATTTCTAAGTTCGTGATTTTGTACTTTGTGCTTTGATCTTTGTACTCTGATCTCTAGTTGAGACGAATCAAAGAACGAAGATCAAAGCGCAAGGGACAGTATTGATGCTTCGAAACTTGGAGTTAAACATGTTTTGTCCTGTTTGCGAATCTGAATACGAGCCAGGTGTGACGCGTTGTCCTGATGACGATGTGCAACTGGTTGAAGCGCTGTCTCCAGAAACGGGAGCGCACGACGGCAGTGAAGCTCGTTTTGTTCCTTTGCATAAGCTTGGATCGCCGCCGGAAGCGGAAATGGTTAACGACATTCTCAAGAACAACGGCATTCGCTCAATGGTGAAAGCCGGAGGAGATGATGCGTTTTCCCCCTTGTTATCTTCAACCGCGGAAGGTGCAGTGATTCTGGTCGATGAGCGTGATTACGATCGGGCAATGGAGATTTACACAGCCTTCTTTGGGAGTGACACAACGCCTTTAACCGGTGGACTCGTCGAGGAAGAAGAAGAGTGAGTGATGTCAGAAGGCAAGCCAATACTGGTTGTCATGACCGCTGGAAATCGTGAGGAAGCAGCTCGGTTAGCCGACATGCTCGTTGGTTCTCGACTTGCAGCTTGTGTACAACTCCTTCCGGAGATTGAGTCGGTTTATCGTTGGCAGGGAAAGATTGAACGCCAGGAAGAGACTCTGTTGTTTGCAAAGACAAACAGTGACAAGTTTGATGAACTTGAGCGGGAAGTCCGCGGGATTCACAGTTACGACACGCCTGAGATAATAGCGATTCCGATTGTTGCTGGATCTGCTCCTTACCTTCAGTGGTTGAATGCCAGTCTCTTTGGAGTGCTCTGACTCTGTCAGCGCTTTCTGTTTGCCTTCACGAGATTCACGTCGATACCAAAGCGCTGACAGAATCAGCGCACTCGAAAACTAGCTCGGAAGACGATAGTCATCGGAAGTGATCTTATCCAGCGTGTTCTGACTTTCAGTAACAATCTTGACCACTTCTGCAGGTGAATCGGTGACATGGAATAAACGCAAGTCATGTGGAGCGATCTTGCCCTCGGGCAGTACAAAATCGCGAATCCAGTTGAGCAGTCCATTCCAATATTGTGAACCAAACAAGACGACTGGAAAGTCGCGGATCTTTTTTGTCTGAATAAGAGTAAGTGCTTCGAACAGTTCGTCGAATGTACCAAACCCGCCAGGGAAGATGACGAATCCGAGACTGTACTTCACGAACATCATCTTTCGCACAAAGAAGTATTTGAACGTCAGGCTCTTGGTTTGGTAAGCGTTTGGCTTTTGCTCGAAAGGCAGCTCGATATTGCATCCGATCGAAAGACCACCGGCTTCGAACGCGCCGCGGTTTGCTGCTTCCATGATTCCAGGTCCGCCACCGGTGATTACTGCAAACCCCTCGTGAGCGAGCAGTGCGGCTGTTTCCTGCGCAGCGATGTAATACGGATCATTCGGCTTTGATCGTGCCGACCCAAAGATAGAAATGCCGCGAGTAAGAGAGGCGAGCTCGTCAAAGCCTTCCACGAACTCACCCATTATCCGAAATACGCGCCACGTGTCGGTATGAGTAAACTCGTCCGGACGTGGGCTCTCGAGTAATTGCTCGTCCTGCGTGCTGCCTGGTGGTTTTGGTTTTGTTAGTTTGTTGGTTGTATCTGACATAAGGAAGTCGACTATGGGACTTGTGTCGTTTGAAAATCAAAATCGAAAATCAAAATCTAGAATCTAAAATCAGAACTATGCTTAAGTCCCCATAATGTTATAACCACAATCCACGTAAATAACCTCTCCCGTAATTCCTGACGACATTGAGCTGCACAGAAAGACCGCAGTTTCGCCAACTTCACGCGGGTCGACATTACGACCTAACGGCGCTCGTTCTGCGTGATGTTTCAGCATTGTAGTGAAATCTGCGACGCCTCTTGCTGAAAGTGTTTGAATTGGGCCGGCGCTAATTGCGTTAACGCGAATGTTTCTTGGTCCAAGATCGTTCGCCAGATAACGCGTGCTCGCCTCGAGCGCAGCCTTTGCCACCCCCATCACGTTGTATCCAGCGACAACCTTTTCAGCACCGTAATACGACATTGACACGATGCTTCCACCTTCATTCATCAGAGGCGCGGCGCTGCGTGCCAGCTGCGGCAAAGAGTAAGCGCTGATCTCCAAAGCGGTGCAGAACGCTTCGCGGCTCGTGTCTAAAAACTGACCGCTCAGTGCTTCACGCGGCGCAAACGCGATGCTATGAATCAGGAAATCAAGGCGGCCAAACTCTTCACGGATACGATGAAAAGTTGCATCGACCTGTTCTTGATCCTGGACATCGCACGACAGCAAAAGCGAACCAGGCATTGATTCGCTAGTGAGACTCTCGACGTTTTCCTTCAAACGCTCTCCCTGGTAAGTGAAAGCCAGTCGAGCACCAGCCGCGTGAAGTGCTTGTGCCGTGGCCCAGGCGATTGAGCGTTTGTTTGCAACTCCAAAGATGATTCCTACTTTATTTTCCAGCATTTGAACCTTCATTGTTGAATTGAACAGAAAGATCTAGTCACCCGGAATTCTTGTAACAGTTCCTTCAAATTGCTCTTTCGCGGCGTTGTAACGAATCTCCCAGTGATCCAATGATCCGCCGCGGCCTCGATAGTCAACCTCATATTTCCAGAGACCAGGACTCAGTGGCTTCTTGGCCAACAAGTAGTCGGCCCACATCGTGGTTGTTGTTGAGTGTTTGGTCCCTTCGATCTCTTCGAGTCTCACGGCGTACTGAATGACTCGATCCTTTGTTTCGCTATAGCCGATCAACGTTGTGGCCAGTCCCATACATGCGGGGGCATCGAACAACGCAAACTCGAAAGGCTTGCCGTCTCCGTTGTAATCGCGTAGCCGAATTAGTGTTGGTGTGTGCTCTACGGCGTCGTTCGCTGAACTGGCGACGTGATAATAATAGCCTTTGCGGATTGCGTAAGGTAAATCAAAGCTATCGTTGTCGGGCTCGTAATCAGAAAGGACCTTGATCGTGTTGAGGATCTCACCCGTCGAAGTATTGATTAACGAAACACGAACCGGACCCGAGTAGTAACTACCGCGGGTGTAATCAGGACATGTGTAAGGCTCGTCATTCGCTATCTCCCTGGGATTCTTCTTCGGATCTATCATCCAAAGGACCAGGGCTCGATTTGGTTGCTTCGCTGAGAGAAGTAATTTCTTCTCCAGCACAACTGCTCCTTTGCCAAACTTTGGCGCTACTCTCTGACCGAAGCTCACACCGGTCGAACAACCAACAACAGTCAGCAGCAGTGCCTTGACCAACTGAGAAGCCAGACGATTATTGAAAGCGTTCTTGCGCATCAGGCTGCTGCAGTTTCTGGCGCAATCATGAGCTGCTTGTAATCTCCGCTTTCGACCCACTCCAAAATCTCAGAGACACGCCAGACTGGAAATGGATGAGATAAACCGGAAGTAATGACGTCGGCCCAAAACCGATCGAGAGCCTTTTCGTCGTAGTTCTTTTGAAAGTCGCGTGCCTGGGCCAGAAATTGATCGTAGTCTACTCGCGAGGCAAAAGTGCCGCCACTCAGTTTCATCATTGTCCGGCCGATAACGTTTGCATCCTGAGTAACAAGAAGGGCAGCACGATCGCAGGACAACTCTGCGCGACGAGCCCACGCAAGCAATGCTGCACGCATACTCATTGTCAGCAGTTCTTTCACGATGAAAGTCAAAGGCGATGCGAGTACTGCAGTTTTGGCAAGGAACTCGATTAGCCGTGCTGCAGTGAGATACAGAACGTGCTCGGAATGTATATGGCCGACTTCGTGGGCTACAACCGCCAGCACTTCTTCGTCAGTTAATCGTTCCAGGAGTTGCGAGTAGAGCACAATAACTGGACGTTCAACTCCACCCGTGAATGCATTCACGATAGGATTTTGCTGCACAAATAGCTCGGGCATATCAACTCCGAGAGTGCTGCAGGCAATCTGAAGTTTTGCGTAAAGGTCAGGACATTGGTGCGGTGTAACTTTGACAGCACTTGCTGTGAAGATGACGCGAATCGCAGACTCGCCAGTGACCGCGAGCAGTTTCTTTAGTGCTGAATCGATCCCGGGAATTGCGCGAAGCGCCGCCAATGCACGACGGTCATCCGGATGGATGTACTGTTCCTTTGAAAGATTCGCAAACTTTTTGTGCGATGCGTCCGACAAGGGAAGTCTGCAGCGTCCGCAGCGTGGCTCACCAGCATCAACCTTTAGTTGATTACGTTGGCCACAGTAGCGACATCGAATGGAAACGTTGGAATCGGTAGTTAAGTCTTCATTTTCAGCCATGTTATTGCTCACTTAATTAAAGGTTGGCTGAGTATCAGCCAATTGTGTTCTTGAAACAACCATTGGTGAGAAGATTAGCCAATGGTGACCTCCGAGGGTTTGTCTCCTTGTCGTTAATGTTTGAAATGTCGAATGCCGGTAAAGACCATCGCCAGACCGTGCTCATTCGCGGCTGCAATTACTTCGTCATCACGGACAGAACCGCCTGGTTGGATGATGGCAGTGATTCCGTGTTTCGCAGCCTCATCAATTCCATCGCGAAATGGAAAAAACGCATCGGACGCGAGCACTGAACCCTCGAGCGGCAGTTGCGCTCGCATCGCTCCAATCTTAACTGAGTCGACACGTGACATTTGTCCAGCGCCCACGCCTATCGTTTGATCCTTGCGAGCATAAACAATCGCGTTTGACTTTGTATGTTTACAAACTGTCCACGCAAACAAAAGCGCATCTATCTGTTCATCAGAAGGAGCCTTGGCCGTGACAACAACCAGCATGTCGCGCGTCAAGCGATGCGTGTCACGTGTTTGTACGAGCATGCCACCGCTGATTTGTTTGTATTCAAGTGATTCAGATTGTTCGTCAGGCCTGATGCGCAGTACGCGAAGGTTCTTTTTTGTTTTGAGTATCTCTAACGCTGCGGGATCGAACTCGGGTGCGATCACTACTTCGGTGAAGATCTTTGTTACCTGTTGCGCCGCGGCCGCATCAACCGGACAGTTGAAAGCGACAATCCCGCCAAAGGCTGACAAGGGATCGGTTGCCAGCGCTTTTTGATAAGCCTCGACCGCAGTCGTGCCAAGTCCGACACCGGCTGGATTTGTGTGTTTAATTATCGCAACAGCTGTCGTTTCAAAATCGCTTACGAGTTGCCATGCAGCTTCTACGTCAACGTAGTTATTGAACGACATCTCCTTGCCTGATAGTAGAGTCGCACCGGCCAAACCTGAGATCTGTTTATGGTTGGTTCGATATAACGCCGCACTCTGGTGTGGATTCTCTCCGTAACGCAGATCGCTGATCTTGCTCAGCCGTATTTCACTCTTGGCCGTTAGCAACTCGGAGTGTACTTCTTCATTCGCCAGTTGTTCGAAGTAGTCGGCTATCGCGCCATCGTACACAGATGTTTTTTGAAAAGCCTGGGCTGCCAGAGTTTGGCGGAGACTAAATGTCGTTGCTCCGTTGTGCTGAATCATCTCCTGGACGATCACATCGTATTTAGTTGGATCGACCACGACAGTAACGCTCCAAAAATTCTTGGCTGCAGATCGAATCATTGATGGTCCACCAATATCAATCTGCTCAATTGCTTCCTCTTTAGGGACGCCAGTTTTGGCAATTGTCTCTTCAAACGGATAAAGATTGACGACCACCATATCG